>RFQW01000081.1 GCA_009924765.1 Planctomycetota bacterium
CCTGACGCCGGAGTTTCAGGCCGCCGCTCGAGTGACACGGCGTTGGTTCGTGGGCACCCCTGAGCATGCCCTAGAACTTGGTGAACCCCTGCTCCGCGTGCTTACGCCGGAGGAGACCGAGTGTGTGATCGTGCATGAATTGGCTCACATGCGTCACCTCGACCACCGCGGTCGGCTGATGATTGCAGTGACCCACACCCTGCTCGCCATCATCTCGCCACCAGTCGGACAAGGTCGTGGTGCGATCGCACGAGTGATTCAGCGAGTTCATGGCCGATTCTTCGCCGACGACATACAGCAGTGTCGCTTTCACGAACAAGAGGCTGACCGGGTGGCGGCGCGGTTCACCGGCGCGGAACCATTCGCGCGGGCGATGATCCGCCTGGAACTTGGTGCGACCAGGATGCTCTGGCGGATGCAGGATGCCATGACCCGCGAGCCAGAAAGCGACTCGCCGGAGGACGCGTTCCGCTCTTTCGAGTCGCGCGTCTCGGAGCCGAGTCCAGTCGATTTGCAATTGCTGCGAATGATGCTGGCGCGGCCCACGCTTCCAGATGACACACATCCTTCTCTTTCGGACCGGCTGCGCACCATCGGAGTCAATCCGGATGAAGCCTCGATTCCAAACCCTGTCGCGGAGTCCGAGAGTGCCGCCGCGGTGTGGCTTGGCGACGGCCCCGGGCTTGGCACCGCGCGCGAGGGGCGTGAGCGAACCACCGAGCCCTCGGCAACTGCGCCGGAGCCGGCCGGCACAGATCCGGATGTCATGAAGGACCTCATAGACATGGCAGAAGCACGCCTTGATCCATCGAAACGTGGCTCCTGTCTCGTGCTGCACCGCTTCCTCCGTCGAGCTCGGGACTTTGCACGCATACGCGAACTGTTCGACCGTCTGGTGAACGATGCAAAGGCATCCGCGGATGTGCTGGAGTGGGTGTTCCGCCACTCTCTGTACGGCGCGGATGCGTCCGATGCTTCGCGAGCCATGCTGGCCCTCTCGCGGCTTGAGGGTGCCGATCCTTCCCTGCACATTCGCGCGCTTCGGCAACTTGCCGAACGACTTGCCTTCGATGGCCGCACGGCCGAGGCTCGGGCGACATGGCGCCTGGTGGTGCGGTTGCGGACACGCCCTCTGGATCCGGAGACGTGGCGGGAATCGTCCCTCGTGCCCGAGGATCTGGGGGATCTGGGGACAGCGGACCTTGATCGCGGGACGTTCACCAAGATCACCTCCACGTTCATCAGGGATCCGCGCATCAACGGATACTGGCTGGCATCTGTCCATGCGGAGGTTCCGCTGCAGGCCCCGCGAGTCGTGCTCGCCCTGTCCGCGCAGGGATCCTGGTGGGATCGGAGCAATTCGTTGCGCAGGCTTCGGGCCGCACTGGCCGCAGTGCCGGGATGCCGCATCGAACTGGTCAACTTCGACGCCTGCTCGCGCGCCGTGCAGGACCGCCTCCGCATCCTGGGCATGGCCCAGCAGCGACCCGAATGAGGCGTGCTCAATGTCGCAGGAAGGTGACGAGCGAGAAGATGATCTCGGCAGTGATGAGCGCGATGATGATCCACTCCAGAAGCTCCGCGCGTCGGTGCGCCTGTTCGTCGGCCAGCTTCTCGTAGATCGATTCCAGCGTCTCGAGCTTGCGCAGCGTGGAGCGCTCCCATTCGTCGAGATGCATGCGGCGATTGGCCGCGCGATAGAGCCGGGCCAGGAACTGGTCACCGAGCAGCTTCAGGGCATTGTTCAGCTCCTCGTACAGCAGCGCCGCGTCCATCTGCAGTTCGGCCAATCGCGATGGCCGCGACGAAGGCCCTTGGCGCCGCGCCGCGCCGTGACTGTGCCGTACGCCTCCGCGAGCGCGCCATCCAGCTGCGCGTCGAGCGTGCGGTACTCCAGCAACTCCACGTTGGCAAATTCCAGCACATCCAAGCATGCCTCTGGAGCCGCGTCGATGATAAGGGCCGCATTCCAGTCGACCACGGTGATGTCGCTGACGCCGTAGCTCACCGCACCGGCAACGCTGTCGCGCACCTCCTGTTCGGAAAGCGGGCCCGACTCGGCACGCAGGATGCCCGCGATGGTGGCCTCGCCGATGGCGCCGATCGACACGGGCTCGGCCAAGCCGTCGATGCGCCGGACGGCGATCGCGAGATAGTCCTCGGTGAATTCGCTGAGCGCCGGCTTGCGGATGGCATCGCCCATCGCCTGACACAGGGCCTGCACGCGCGCGCGCGCATCGGCAAGCAGGTCAGCGTGCCCACTCAGGGCCATCGCAAGCCTGGTGAGCAGCGATGCGTGCCCGGAGAAAGGCAGCCGGTATTCCAGGCTGACCGCGCCGAAGTCGAACACGCGCAGCTGCACCGACGGCAGCAGCGCCAACCCCTCCACCGTGATCGCCGGACCATCCTGTTCGAGCGTGAGTGGCGGACTGCTCCAGTCGAAACCGCCGGGATTGCGCTGCGCGGGCAGTCGCGCGCGCCCCGCACCGTGCACCGCGGCACCCGCACGATCGAGCTCGATGGACAACCCCACCTCCATCGCAAGCATGAGGTGACAGGTTCCGTGGAAGATCATGGCTTCACCATCGGGCATGCGCGCGTGCAGCGTAGGATGCGGACATGTCAGATGAAAGGCGATCGACGCCGGAAACGCCGCAAGTGACCACGCCAGGATGGGATCGGCTGATGGCCGTGGTCGTATCGGACGAGGCGTGGCCCGCCGATCTCGTGCGCGCCGCCTGTGATCCGGCCGACTTCGAGGTGCGTCACCTTCCCCGCGATGCACAGGCCTTCTCGCGCATCACGCACCTGGCACCGTCCGTGATCGCGGTGGACATCTCGGGTGGCGCGCGCGAGCCATTCGACCTGCTGCGTGCGTTGCAGTCGCAGCCCGAGACCAGCGCCACGCCGGTGCTGGCACTGGCACCCGCTCCGGATCCACTGTTGCGCGCCGCGGCGTTCGCGGCAGGCGTGGAGGACGTGTCGCATCGCGGCACCGACCCGGAAGAGCTGCGTTCGCGCATGCGCACCCTGGGGCGACTCGCCTCCGCCACGTCCCGAAGCCTGCAGGCCGAGGCGGATCTGCAGCGCACCCGCGAACGCCTGCGCGAGCGCGACCGCGATCTGGAGGAGACGCGCCACCTGATCGACAGCATGCGCAGCGATCTGCAGGCCGACAACCGCACCCAGCGCACGCGCGTGGATGGCATGGTGCAGGTCGGCCTGGAGCTGAACAAGGTGCAGGATTTCCACGTGCTGATGGATCGCATCCTGAGCGAGGCGCGGCGGCTCATCAACGCCGACGCAGGCACGGTGTACCTGCGCGAGGGCAAGGTGCTGCGCTTCGCCTACGCGCAGAACGACACGCTGGCACGCCAGTCGACCGAGGCGCCGCGCTTCAGCAGCCTGTCCATCGCGGTCAGTGACCACTCGATCGCCGGCTGGGTCGGTTCCAGCGGCGAGACGGTGAACGTGCCGGACGCGTACGCGATCGACCCGTCGGCCCCCTTCCGATTCGATCCCACCTTCGACCGACTCACCGGCTATCGCACGCGAAGCGTGCTGGCGATGCCGCTGCGCACCAGCCAGGGTCGCAGCGTGGGCGTGCTGCAGCTGCTCAACGCGGTCGATCAACGCGGGATGCCGCGCGAGCGCTTCCAGGAGTCGGATCAGGCGCTGCTCACCCACTTCGCCAGCATGGCCACGGTGGCGATCGAACGCACGCAACTGGTCGACAGCATGATCATGCGCATGCTGGGCATGGTGAAGACGCGCGACCCCATCGAGACGGGCCAGCACGTCGAGCGCGTGGCCGGCTTCTCCACCGCCATCTTCGAGGAATGGGCGCGTCGGCGTGGCCTGGAAGGCCCGGCGTTTGAGCGTCAGCGCGATCGCCTGCGCATCGCCGCCAAGATGCACGACGTTGGCAAGGTCGGCATCAGCGACGCGCTGCTGAAGAAGGCCGGCAAGCTCACGCCCGAGGAGTACGAACAGATGAAGCAGCACGTCATGATCGGTGCGCGCTTCTTCCTGGATCAACCCACCGAGTTCGACGACGCCGCTCGCGAAGTGGTGCTGAATCACCACGAGCGCTGGGACGGCACCGGCTACCCGGGGCAGGTAGATCCGCAGACCGGCCTGTCCATCCCGGGGACCGGCAAGCGCGGCGAATCCATTCCGCTGTTCGCGCGCATCGTCGGCTTGGCCGACGTGTTCGACGCGCTGTCGAGCGCGCGCACCTACAAGGACGCGTGGCCCGAGCGACGGGTGCTGGACACCATCCGCGGCAAGTCCGGCACGCACTTCGATCCGGAACTGGTGGAGATCTTCTTCGCCAGACTGGATGCGGTGCGCGATCTGCGGGACGCGAATCCGGAATGAGGATGGCGGCGGCATGGTGCTCGTCAGGCGTGCAGCCACTATCCTGCCCGCATGCAATCGCTTCGCTTCCGAGTCGGTGAGCGCGCCTTGGCCGTGGACCTTCGATGGATCCACGAGGTGTGCCCGCTGGTGAACATCCGGCCCCTGCCGCAGGCACCGACGTGGATGCGCGGACTGTTCGATTTCCATGGACAGTTGCTGCCAGTGGTGGATGCGAGCGTGATGCTGGGCGGCGCGCCGGTGCAGCAGTGCGTGGGAGCGCGCATCCTGCTTCTGCACGGCCCGATGAACGACGAGCCGGGCGCCCCGAAGGCGACCTACGGACTGCTGGTCGACTCGGTGGAGGGCCTGCTGCAGGTGGATCGCGCCGACGCGTGGACGGCGCGCGACGGACTGCCCGGGCTTCCATTCCTTCGCGATGTGGTGAATCAGGACACGGAGCCGCTGCTGCTTCTGGATGCGGCGCGCATGTCGAGCATGCATGCCTCGCTGCTTGAAGGCCCCGCCATGCTGGCCACCGTCACGGACGCTTCAGGCCGCGCGTGAACCAGCTCGAGCACTGGATCCGCGAGCAACTGCCGCTCGACCCCGCGGTGTCGGTGCAGGCCGTGCGTGAGGCGCAACGACGCGCCAACGAATTGCGCCTGACCGAAGCGGCCATGGTGGAACGGCTGCAGCGCGATCGTTCCGAAGTGGACCGCCTGCTCACCGTGGTGGTGCCGCCCGAGACCTGGCTCTTCCGTCACGAACCGGCCTTCGAGGCCGTGCGTGCGTGGCTCACTGCCCACGCCGGACGGCGCGTGCAGATGGTGAGCCTTGGCTGCGCCCGCGGTGCCGAACCGCTTTCGCTTGCCGCCACCGCGGCGAGCGTGGGACGAACCGCGCTGGACACCGAGATCATCGGCATCGACTGGAACGAGGCGCACCTGCGTGACGCAGCACTGGGCGCCGTGAGCCCGCTCGCGCAGCGCGGACCGCTTCCCGACTGGGCAGTGCACTGGTTCCAGCCCGATCAGCGCGGATGGATCCGACTTCGCGCCGAGGCGCTGTCCATGATCCAGTGGCGCCGCGCCGATCTGGTGCTTGATGCGCTGCCGATGGCGGTCGATGTGGCCATGTGCCGCAATGTGGCCATCTATCTCTCGCAGCAGGCTCGCGAGACGCTGCGCGACCGACTGGCCGCGATGGTGCAACCCGATGGCCTGCTGTGCCTCGGACACGCCGATCCAACCGTGCTGTGGGAAGGCGCCTTCGAGGGGGCGGACTGGACCGGCGGATTCGTCTTCCGGCACCGGACCGGTCCCGTGGTACCGCCACTCGATCTTGCCAAGCTGCCGCAGCCAACCGGCAGCTCGACACGACCATGGACAACGAAGCCGCGCTCCGCAGCGCCAAGCCCTCCCACACGCCCGCCAGCCGCCGTGCCTGCGACGGTTGCAAAAGCCGTCGTGCCCAAGCCCGTGGCGCAGTCCTCGATGGCGTCGATCCAGACACTCGCCGATTCCGGGCGCCTGGATGAGGCTTCGAGCATGCTGGAAACGCTGCTCTCACGCGATGGACTGCAGGCTGATGCTTGGGCGCTGCTGGGTGCGGTGCGGCTGGGTCAGGGTCGACATGACGACGCCGAAGAGTGCTTCCGCAAGGTGGTGTACCTTCAGCCCCACCACGCCCTGAGCCTGCTGCAGTTGAGTGCACTGGCGGAGCGTCGTGGCGATCGGATCGCCGCAGACCGACTGCGGCTTCGGGCAGCACGCGCTGCCGCTGGAGAAGCTTCGTGAGCAGCATCAACGACCCAACTCCCACCACGGCCATGCAGGCGATCGGCCACGCCGAGACCTCTCAGCACAACCTGGAGCGATTCCGCCGGGCGCGACTGAGCGATCAGGCCATCACGGAGCAGACGCTCTCGCTGTCCACGCCGCTCGAGCGCGTGGAGGGCGCCATGCTGGCCCTGCTGTGCTTCCGCGTGGCGGGCGAACGCTTCGCGCTGCCGGCCGCATGCGTGGAGCGCGTCTTCATCGTGCCCGCGGTGCGCCGCATTCCCCATCGCAAGCGCGCCGCGTTCCGAGGCATGGTGGCGCACGAGGGCGAGATCCTGCTGCTGGGCTCACTGGAACGATTGCTCGACCTTCCTGGAACGAATGAATCCGATCCCGCCGATGCGCGCATGGTGCTCTTGAGCCCCGCGGGCCGCGGCTGGGCCTTCGAGGTGAACAGCGTCGATGGCGTGGTGCAGGTTCGCAAGAGCGACCTGCGCGCCGCACCAGGCACGGTGACGCGCGGACTCGGCAGCGCCACGCGGTCGCTGGTCAGCCTGCCCGATGGCGAGGCATCGTTGCTCGATCCCGACACGCTTCGCAAGGGCTGGGAGGCCTCCGCATCATGAGTGGATTCGGTGGACTGGATCTGTTCGAGCTGTTCAAGAGCGAAGTCGAGACGCACGGCGCGGCGATGAACGCCGGCTTGCTGCAGCTGGAAGGCAACGTGTCGGATCCGGGACCGATCGCCGGCCTGATGCGTGCGGCCCACTCCATCAAGGGCGCCGCGCGCGTGGTGGGCATCGATGTGGTGGTGTCGCTCGCCCACGAGATGGAAGACGCCATGGTGCGCGTGCAGAAGGGCCTTGAAGTGTGCACGCCGCAGCGCGTGGACCAGCTGTTGCAGGGCACCGACCTGCTGACGCAGCTCACCGGCATGAAGGAAGGCGACCTGCCCGCATGGAGCAGCGAGAAGGCCGCCGACATCAACGCGCTCATCACGGCGCTGGCCGCACCCGCCACGGCAGCTCCCGCGGCGAAGGCCGCCGCCGCACCGACCGCGGCAGTGGAACCAGCCGCACCCGCGGCACCGG
>RFQW01000082.1 GCA_009924765.1 Planctomycetota bacterium
CCAAGGCCGGTTCCAGCAATCAGGATGTGCGACATCAAGCGACTGGTGCGCATCTTTTCTCTTCCTCGTTGCGTCGGCCGTGGCCGACAACTTGTTGTTCCAAGACGATCAATCCTGTCGCGGCATGGGTGCCTTTCCCAAAACACCGTTGCCGTCGACGCAATCACAAACCGAGGCCTTGCGGCCTTCCTTTTCTCCTACCCTCATGTCGAAACCTGTGGGGCTTCACGCACGAGTCCGCAGCAACATGGGTTGCGGTTGCGGAGGTGGCCAGAAATGGCCCAAAAGAAAGCGAGATTTCGTGGGGGCGCCCACGGACCACACGGACGGTCACTTCGCGGGCGGCTCGGTGCGCAGCCGCAGGCGCACCTCGCCGGGCAGTGTCTCCACATCAAGAATGCGCACGATTCGGCCGTCTGCAAGCCGAATCGGACGCTCCAGTGCCGCCTGATTCAAGCCTGCATCCAGCGCGAAGGTGACCCCCGGCACCGGCAGGCGACCCAGACCGCCGTGCTCATCCTGAAGCCGGATGCCCCCGCCCTGCGCCGCCAACCGCGCCTGCCACCACGCCACCACCATGCCCGTGTGCACCCCCACCGCCACGGCATCGGCCTGCATGCGCGCCTGCGCTCCGGTGGGCACGGGCTCGCCGCGACTCTCCATCCACGCGGGCAGGCGCGTGCCCAGCCAGTCGTTCACATCGGACTCGCGGATGCGGATGGCCCAGTCGACCGCATCACCGCGAACCTTGGTGAACTCGGCCACGATGCCCTGCTCGAAGGCCGCGGCGCGATCGGCCGCGTTGGCATCGGTGCGCGGCACGGGGTTCCACCACGCGGGTGCGCGAAGCGCCAGCACCGCCGCCGCACCGACGAGCGGCAACAGCACCATGCCCGCCACCAGCGCGGTTCGCCACAGTCGCTTCAACATCGTTGGTGCGGGCGCTTCGACCACGCCGTCGCTCATGGCGTGAATCGCGTCACCACCAGCGCGTCGTTCTGCCCGCCGAAACCGAAGTTGTTCGACAGGCACACATCCACCGGCACCTTGCGCGCCACATTGGGCACGTAGTCGAGATCAAGGTCGGGATCGGGATTCTTCAGGTTGCGCGTGGGCGGCACCATGCCGTCGCGGATCGCCAGCACGCAGGTGATGAACTCCACCGCGCCGGCGGCGGCGATCAGGTGGCCCATCATGCTCTTGATCGAGCTCATGGGAATGTCCTTCGCCAGGTCGCCGAACACGCGCTTCACGGCCCTGGTCTCGATGGAGTCGTTCTCCTTGGTGCCGGTGCCGTGCGCGCTGATGTACTGGATGGGCGGACGGCCCTGCGCATCGCGCGCGTGCGGATCGATGCCCGCCTGACGCAGCGCCTCCAGCATGGCCACGGCCGCGCCGCGACCTTCGGGCTGGATGTCGGTGATGCGATAGGCGTCGCAGCTGCTGCCGTAGCCCTTCACCTCGGCCAGCGGCGTGGCGCCGCGATGCATGGCGTGTTCCAGCGTTTCAAGGATCACGATGCCGCTGCCTTCGCCCATGACAAAGCCGCCGCGATCCACGCTGAACGGACGGCTGGCCTCGGTGGGATCGCCCTTGCGCTCGCTGAGCGCGGTGAGGCGGTTGAAGCCGGTCACGCCCAGCGGATGGATCATGGTGTGCGTGCCGCCGCCGATCATCACGTCGGCGTCGCCGCGACGCAGGATGCTGAACGCCTCGCCGATGGCCTGCGTGCTGGCCGCGCAGGCGGTGAGGCAGTTGTACGCCGGGCCGCGCGCGTTGAACTCGCGCGCAAGGTGCGCCAGCGGCATGTTGGGCTCCTGCTCGATCTCGCGCAGGCGATCCATGCGCTTCAGGCCCTCGGCCGCCCACTTCAGGCCGTCCACCTTGGCGCCCGCGGCGTCCCACGCGTGCAGCATGGTGGCCACGTAGTTGTCGAAATCAAGCACGCCTTCGCCCGCGCCCAGGTACAGGCCCACGCGGCGCGGATCCTTGGGCGGCTTCACATCGAGGCCGCTCTGCTTCCATGCCTGACTGGCCGCACCCAACGCGAACTGGCTGTTCAGGCCGGCGCTTGCGTGCACGGCCGGATCCTTCACGAAGCCGCGGAAATCGAAGTCCTTCTTCACCTCGGCGGCGAAGCTGGTCGGGAAGGTGCGCGCGTCGAAGCGCGTGGTGGGCTCCATACCGCTTTCGGCGTTGAGCAGGCGCTTCCACACGCTGTCGATGGAGTGACCGAGGCCCGTGACCCAACCGATGCCGGTGACGACGATGCGTGGTTCGCTCATGCCAACCTCCGAAGCACGATGGCGGCGTTCTGTCCGCCGAGGCTGGGCGTGCACACCAGGATCGACTTCACGTCGGCCTTGCGCGCGGCGACGGGGCCCGCGTCCACGCCCTGACTGTCATCACCGTTGATGCGCGCGGGCAACATGCCGGTGCGCAGGCACTGCACCGCAACGCTGGCGGCCACCGCACCGAAGCCGGCGCCGCAGCTGCCCGTGACGGGCGCGATGGTGACCAGCGGCAGCTTGGCCGCGCGATCGCCGAACACGCGACGGATGGCCGAGGCTTCGGCGGCATCGAGTGCAGGTGCGCCGCAGCCGTAGGGCACCACGGCATCGATCTGGTCCGCCTTCATGCCGGCATCATCGAGTGCAGCCTGCATCGCGTCGGAGATGCCCTCGCCATCGCGGGACGGATCGGCGCCGATCGTGTCGGGGCAGAAGCTCTGGCTTGCGCCGAAACCGGCCAGTTCCGCGAGCGCCGCTGCGCCGCGCGCCTGCGCGCTTTCGGCGGCCTCAAGCACCAGAATGCCGCCGCCCTCGCCGGGCACGCCACCGATGGCGTTGCTGGCGAAGGGCCGCACCACCTTCGTGGGATCGTCGCTCGTGCTCGCCTTGGCCAGTCGGCCCGCGAAGTGCTGGCGCAGGATGGCCATCAGGTTCACCTTGCTCTCGGCACCGCCACTCAGGCACGCATCCGCCGCGCCGCGGCCGATCACGCGCATGCTTTCACCCACCGACAGCAGCGCGCTGGCCTCGCCGCAGGTGATGGTGTTCGAGGGGCCCTGACAGTCGTGGCAGATGGTCACGTGGCACGCCAGCATGTTGGGCAGGTACTTCAGCATCCACAGCGGCGTGAGGTTCTGCATGCCGGTGGCGCCCCAGGCGGCGATGTCGAAACTGCCGTCAGGCTTGCGGCTGGTGGCCAGCGCGGAGGTGAGTTCGTTCTCCTCGGCGGCGATCAGGCCGGCGCCGATGTGGCAGCCCATGCGATCCACCGGAATGGTGGTCTTGCCGTCGGCGGGTTCGTGCGCCTTGGTGATCAGGCCCGCGGCACGAACGGCCTCGTACGCGGCTCCAACCGCCAACTCGATGTCGCGGGCCATCACCTTGGTGGCCTTGCGGTAGCTCTTGGGCACCACCTGCTTCACGTCGAAGCGATCGGCGGGCAGCTGTGCCACGAAGGGGCACGGGAAGCCAGCCGCGTCGAAGGTGGCGCACGGGGCCACGGTGCTGCGGCCCTCGAGCAGCGCGTTCCAGATGGCATCGATGCCCAGACCGGCTGGAGCGATCGGGCCGATGCCTGTGATGACCACGCGTCGATTCTGCCGCGCCTTCTGAGGAAGCATGAAGGGAAGAATGTAGCCGTATCCGGCTCAGGCCGCAGGCTGCGCTCAGCCGCCGAGGCGACGGGCGATGCGCAGGGCCATCTCGAGCGCCTGCTCGTAGTTCAGGCGCGGGTCCACCCGGCTGCGGTAGGCGGCCATCAGGCCCTCGTCGGAAAGCCCGCGCGCGCCGCCGGTGCATTCGGTCACTTCCTCACCGGTCAGCTCGAAGTGCACGCCGCCCAGCACCGAGCCCTTCATGCGATGGATCTCGAAGGCCTGCTCCACTTCCGCCAGGATGTGGTCGAACTTGCGCGTCTTCACCTGCGTGCCCGCATGGGGGCCCGAGGCGATGCGCACCAGATCGGTGTTGCCGTGCATGGGATCGCAGGTCCACAGCACGCGACGCTTGGCCGCCTGCACCGCATCCACCAGCTGGGGCAGCGACTTGGCGATTGCATGCGCACCAAAGCGATGGATGAGCACGATCTTGCCGGCCTGTTCGTCGGGGTTCAGCATCGACAGCAGCGCAAGCAGTCGATCGGGCGTGGTGCCCGGACCCACCTTCACGCCGATCGGGTTGCGGATGCCGCGGAAGAATTCCACATGCGCCTCGCCCGGCACCGCCGTGCGGTAGCCGATCCATGGCAGGTGCGTGGACAGATCCCACCACCCCTGCTTGTGCGGCACCTGACGCGTCTGCGCCTGCTCGAACGGAAGCAGCAACCCCTCGTGGCTGGTGAAGAAGTCCACGCGGCGCATCTCGTGCACCGGCGCGCCCGCGAGCGTCTCCATGAAGCGCAGGCTCTGGCCGATCTCGCGCGTCATGCGGCGATACTCGTCGCGCAGCGGGCTGTGCTGCACGAAGTCCAGATCCCAGTACTCGGGGTGATGCAGGTCGGCGAAGCCGCCGTCCACCAGCGAGCGGATGAAGTTCAGCGTGATGGCGCTGCGCGCGTGCGCCTGCACCATGCGCCAGGGCTGCGCGGCGCGCGCATCGGCGGTGAAGGCAGGCTTGTTCACCAGATCGCCGCGGTACGTGGGCAGCGTCACCCCGTCGCGCGTCTCGTTGTCGTCGGTGCGCGGCTTGGCGTACTGACCGGCGAATCGGCCCACGCGGATCACCGGCATGCCGCCTCCGTGCGTGAGCACCAGGCTCATCTGCAGCAGGATCTTCAGCTTGCTGGCGATGGTGGTGCTGCGGCAGTCGTCGAAGGTCTCGGCGCAGTCGCCCCCCTGCAGCAGGAAGCGCTTGCCCACCTGCGCCTCGGCGATCTGGCTGGTCAGCGCCTCGATCTCCCAACTGGTCACCAGCGGCGGCAGGCTGGCCAACTCGGCCAGCGCCGACTGCAGTTCGGACGCATCGGGATAGCAGGGCTGCTGCGTGGCGGTGCAGGCCTTCCAGGCATCAGGCGACCAGTCGGCGTTGTGGGGGTGATTGGCCATGTTGGGCACGTGCGCCGTCAGCAACATCGGAATGCGGGCGACAGGACTTGAACCTGTATGGGTTTTACCCCACTGGAACCTAAATCCAGCGCGTCTGCCATTTCGCCACGCCCGCGTGGAGCAAGCGATCCTAGCACGCTGGATGCGCTGCCACGGGTCGCCGCACACGCGTTCGCGTTAGCATGCCGCCCGCTGGCGAAACGGGGTTTGGAGTCCCCTCGCTCACAGGCCGCAGGAGGCGGCACATCGCGTGGCACAGAACCTCACCAAGCTCTTCGCGCGCATCATCGTCTGCATGGTGTTCCTGCCCGCGGGCATCCACGCCATCTTCGGACATGATCGATTCACCACCGACGAGGCGCAGCGCATCGAGGCCATGGGCTCGCCCGCCGAGGCCTTCGAGAAGGTGGTGGAACGCGCCAAGCCCGCGTCGCTGCGCGCGCCAAGGGCCGACGACGCGGATGGCACATCCAAACTGCGCGCACTGAACCGCCTCGCGCTGCGATTGCAGGACGCGCGCGTTCCGCAACCGCTGCTTGTGGCGTGGGCCGTGTCGTGCGTGGAACTGGTGGGTGGCGCTGCGGTGCTGCTTGGTTTCTTCACGCGCCTGTTCGCGCTGCCGCTGGCCGTGATCGGCGCCTTTCATCTGTGGAAGGTGGTATGGCCGCAGCTTGGCACCGCGATGGCATGGAACTGGTCGCCCGACGAATCGCACGTGGCCACCACCTGGGTGGCCGCCACGCTGCTGCCGCTGTCGCTGTTCATGCTGGGCGCAGGTGCACCATCGGTGGATTCGCTCATGAAGGGCTCGGGCGGCAAGGGCGGCAAGAAAGCCGCAGCCAAGCCCGCCGCCGCGGAATGAATCACGGCCATGTCGACGGATCGCCCCGCCATCACGCAACTTGATGCAGAGACCGTGCGACGGCTGGGCGGTGAACCGATCCGCAAGCGTCACTTCGCAGCGCTGGTGAGCTGGGTCACCAGCATGGGTCTGCACGCCGGCCTGGCCGTGGCGGTGATCGCCTTTGCAGCCACCGCCGCGCACTTCGCCGCCAAACCAACGCCGCCGCCAGCGCTGGTGATGGATTTTCAGCAGCCTGTGTACGCCCCCACCGCCACGCTGGTGTCGCAGATGGGACCGCCAAGCAGCGCCGCGAACCCCGCCGCCGCAGCCTTGCCAAGCGCGCCCAGCGCCGCGGTGAGCGAGCAGTTGCGCGCGGCCGCCGGCGATGCGCTGGTGGCCATCCGCAAGGCCGAGCCGCCGATCTCGCTGGCCGCGCACCAGATGGGCAAGTTGGGCGGCGACTCGCGGCCGATCCAGGTGGACTTCGTGGGCCTGCGCGCCAGCAACGCGCGCCGCATCGTGTACGTGGTGGACGCGAGCGGCAGCCTGGTGGGCAGCTTTCCGCAGATCGTTGAGGAGCTGCGCCGCAGCATGATGAAGCTGGATCCGCGTCAGCAGTTCGGCGTGATCTTCTTCCAGCGCGGCGATGCGGTGACGGTGCCGCCGGGCGGCGCGCTGCAACCGGCCACGCCCGAGCGCCTGAGCGAGGCGGTGCAGTGGATCGACACGAAGATGATTCCCGCAGGGCGCAGCAATCCGCTGGCCGCGCTGGAGGCGGCGATGGTGCTGAAGCCCGAGATCATCTTCCTGCTCTCCGCCGACATCACCGGCGCAGGCGACTACGAGATCTCGGAGAAGACGCTGATGGAGGCGCTGGATCGCATGAACCCGCGCGACCCCGCCACCCACAACCGCCCCGTGCGCATCCAGTGCGTGCAGTTCCTCGATCCCGATCCATCGGGAACGCTGGAGCGACTGGCACGCGAGCACGGCGGCGCCGATGGATATCGCTACCTTGGCCGAAAGGAACTCGGCCTCGACAACAACCAGGAGTAACGCATGACACGCCGCACACTCGTCGCACTTGCCACGCTTCTCGTCGCCGCGCCGGCGCTGGCCGATCAGGGCTTTGGCAGCCTGTTCTTCTACACGCTCGAGACGGGTGCCGACGGACAGAGTCGCATCGAGTGGGTGGGCAGCAGCATGATCTGGCTGCTGATCCTGCTGAGCGTGGTGAACGTGTCCATGATCGGCACGCTGTGGAACGTGAATCGCCGCCG
>RFQW01000083.1 GCA_009924765.1 Planctomycetota bacterium
CTGCATGTCCGTCGCCATCATCGGAGCCGGTCTGGCTGGTCTGGTCGCCGCCCGCGCGTTGCACAAGGCGGGCGTGCCCTTCACGCTGTTCGAGGCCAGCGATCGCGTGGGCGGTCGCGTGGCAACGGATGAAGTGGAAGGCTTCCGCATCGACCGCGGATTTCAGGTGCACCTGCCCGCATATCCCGAGACGGGCGAGTGGATCGAACTGCAGAAGTTGAACCTGTGCGCGCTGCCGCGCCAGGCGCAGGTGTGGACCGGTCGACACTTCGTGCATGTGGGCCATCCGCTCGAGGTGCCGCTTGCGCCGCTCAACGCGTTGCTCGGCGGCGTGGCTGGCCTTGGTGCGCTGCGTTTCATGCTGAAGCGGCTGGTGCCCGCCATGCTGCACCCCACGCCCACCGAACCTTGTCTGCGTGGCGAGAGCGCGCTGCACATGCTGCAGCGCGAGGGCGCGGGGCGGCGCTTCATCGATCGCTTCATGCGTCCGTTCTTCGGCGGCGTGTTCCTGGATCGCTCGCTCGGTTTCGACGCAGGCGCGATGGAATTCCTGTTCATCATGTTCGCGCGATCGGGTGCGGCCATTCCCGCGCAGGGCATGGGCGCGCTGCCCGCGCTGCTGGCCGAGCCGCTGCCGCCATCCAGCGTGCGACTGCGCACGCCGGTGTCCGCCATCGCGCGCGAAGGCGATGACTGGACGCTTCGAACCGCCGATGGCGTCGCGCACGCACGCAGCGTGATCGTGGCCGTGGACGGCGACGCCGCACGCATGTTCGTGCCTGATCTTCCGCAGCGAGCCTGGCGCAGCACGGTGCAGATCGCCTTCGATGCGCCTGCCGCCACGCTGCCGCCTTCGCTGCACACCGCCACCCTGCATCTCGATGGCGATGGCAGTGGGCCCATCAACCATCTCGTCAACCTGTCCGCAGCGGGCTGTGCCTGCGCACCGGCCGGTCGCGCGCTCATCAGCGCCAGTGTGGTGGATCAGCCGCTTGCCCCGGTTGGTGCCGCCGGCATGGAGCGCCTCGCGCGCGCGCAGTTGCAGCGCTGGTTCGGCGACGCGTGTCGATCGTGGCGCGTGCTGCGCGTGCAGGAGATCCGCCATGCGTTGCCCAGCCAGCACCCATCCGATCTGCACGCGCGCATCGCGTGCGATCGTGGTGATGGCCTGCTGCTCGCGGGCGACTCCGTGACGGAAGGTTCGATCGACGGCGCGATGCGATCAGGCCGGACCGCGGCTGACGGCGCCCTGCGCTGGCTGCGCAGCGGGCGCTGAGGCGGCGATCCTGCTCACCGTCACGGTCGCGCGGCTCATGGCCGGCTCGATCGTGCTCACGGTGAAGTCCACCTCGGCCTGCCGATCGTCCTTGCGGAAGATCAGGTTGCCATTGCGTGGGTGCACCGATGACTGCCAGGCCGTCCAGCCGCGCGAGGTGTAGCGTTCGCTCACTTCCTTCGCGAAGGCGTCGGTCTCCTCGATGCTGCCGCGGTAGGTGAAGCACCCGCCCACCAGCGTGTCGCCGTCGTGATCGATGCCGGTCGAGTGCCGGCTCTCCATCTCCGGGGGGGCGCCCACATCGCTCTCCAGAATCGTGTCGGGGTCGCCGCCCGACAGCTTCTTGCTGATGCGGTCCAGCTTCATCAGCATGCAGCCGGGCTGGCCGATCAGGGCCACCACCAGCAGCAGGGGCAGGAAACATGCAGCCATGCGGCTCATGAGGCCGATGCTACAAGCCCCTCCGGCAAAGGAAATCGCATGGCCTTCGAGAAGCACGCCCGAACAGTCAGCCTGCTCACGCTGGTGAGCCGCATGTCCGGCCTTGCACGCGATGCGGTGCAGAGTCGCGTGTTCGGCGCGGGCCCGGTCATGGACGCCTTCGCGCTGGCTTTCCAGATCCCGAACCTGTTCCGGCGCCTGTTCGGCGAGGGCGCACTCACCGCCAGCTTCCTGCCGGTGTACACCCGTCTTGAGCGCGACGACCCCGATGCCGCGCGGCGCTTCGCGGGCACCACCATCGCGTTGCTCGTCATCGTGCTCTCGGCGCTGACCGTGATCGGCGAACTGGTGCTGGCCGGGCTGCCGGTGAGCAACGCCGATCAGTCGCTCACCATCCGTCTCACCGCCACCATGCTTCCGTACATGCCCATGGTGTGCGTGGTGGCGCTGCTCGGCACCATCCTCGGCGTGCATGGGCGCTTCGGCCCCGCGTCGGCCAGTCCGGTGCTGCTGAACGCGGCCATCATCGTTGGTGCAGGGCTTGCATGGTGGATTCCAGGCGAGGCGTCGCCGGAACTCAGCCGCGCGCGCATCGGTTGGGTGGCCATGGCCGTGATGGTGGCGGGCCTTGCGCAGCTTGGATGGATGATGTGGTCGATGCGCGGCCAGCGCATCCGCCCCATGCTGGACGTGCGCGGCAGTCGCGCACCGCTGCTTGAAACCGTGCGCGCGGCGCTTCCCATGATGCTGGGCCTTGGCGTGTTCCAGCTGAACGTGCTCATGGACAGCCTGATCGCCAGCTATCCCACCTCGATCGGACCCACGATCATGGGCGTGCCGTTTCCGCTGCCGCAGGGTTCGAACGCCACCGTCAACTGGGCCACGCGCCTGTACGAATTTCCGCTGGGCGTCTTCGGCATCTCCGTGGCCACCGTGATCTTTCCGCTGCTGTCACGGCAGTCCAACGACATGCACCAGTTCATGCACACGCTTCGGCGCGGCATTCGCCTGGTGGTGTTCATCGGCGTTCCCGCCAGCGCGGGCCTGCTGCTGGTGGCGAAGCCGATGACCGCCACGGTGTTCCAGGGTGGTCGATGCGGTCCCGAAGAAGTGCAGCGCATCGCCACGGTGATGATGGCCTTCGCGCCGGCGGTGGTGGCCTACAGCGCCATGCAGCTGCTCACGCGCGCCTTCTATGCGCTGGGTGACCAGCGCACGCCCACGCGCCTCAGCATGGCGATGGTGGCGCTGAATCTGCTGCTCAACGTGTCGCTCATCTGGACGCCGCTGGGCCTGTCCGGCCTCGCGTGGAGCACCACCATCTGCTCGTTCATCCAGTGGGCGCTGCTTGGTCGCATGCTTTCGCGACGCGTGGGCCGCCTGATGGATGATCTTGTCTGGAAGAGCGTGGGCAAGACCCTGTTCGCCACCGCGGTCATGTCACTTGCAACCTGGGGCGTTGGACAGGTGCTGCCCTTTGGCGCAGACTGGTGGGGCATGTGCGCCCGACTTGCGTGCCTTGCTGCCACGGGCGCACTGGTGATGCTGGTGGTGGCCCACCGTCTGCACATGCCCGAGTGGCGCTGGTCGTTGGGCATGGCCGACCCCGAAGGCCGCACGATCGAGCCAGAGGCCTGAGCCGGCGGAAATTTTCACGCGACGTTTCACACGGCTACCACCCGCCCCGTATTCGGGGCAGCAGGGTGGCCGAGTCGTCTGGTTCACGCCCACACAGCAACCCTGCCGGCCGCGTCCAGCGTCGGACGCGGCCCTTTCTTCGCCGTCTCCGCGGCACCGACTGGCTTCATGCCGGTCGGTGCTGTTCATTCGTGCTCGCCGCGTCAGTTCGCCAGCTGCCACGTGGCGCCGTCGCGCTGCACGCGGCGGTACAGCGTGTCGCGTTCCACCGGCGTGAAGCCCGCGTCGCGGATGGCCTTGGTCAGGTCGCGCACGCTGGTCTCCTGATGGTTGCCTTCGCCCACGGCCTTGGTGATGTCGTACCACACCACGGTGCCATCCACGTCGTCGGCACCGGCGCCAAGCATCAGTTCGGTCATCGGCAGCGTCTGCATGATCCAGAACGCCTTCGTGTGCGGGAAGTTGTCCAGCATCAGGCGCGCGATCGCGAGCGTGCGCAGGTTCTCGAGGCCCGTCGGCGCGGGCAACCGTTCCAGCTCGCTCTCGTTCGGGTAGAAGGGCAGCGGAATGATGGTCTGGAAGTAGCCGGTGGTCAGGCCGTCCTGTCCCGGCATGGGCAGCCGGTTCCTGGGATACGCGCTGGCCGGGCCCGTGAGCACCACGCCGCCGTCGGCGTCCGCGCGAATGCCCTGCGCAGTGGCCCAGGCGCGCAGCGTGTGGTCCTGTTGCTCGCGCAGCAGGCGCATGTGACGCACACGCTCGGGGCGCCGTTCCACATGGCCGTACAGCATGGTGGCATTGGAATTCAGGCCCAATTCGTGCGCCGCGCGATGCACATCCAGCCAGTGATCGCCGCGGATCTTGCCCTTGAAGGCCTCGTCGTGCACGCGATCGTCGAACACCTCGGCGCCGCCGCCCGGCAGGCTTCCAAGGCCCGCATCGCGCAGGTCGCGCAGCACGGCCTTCATGCCCTCGTAGCCCTCGCTGCCGCGCTTGCTGATGCGCTGCAGGTGCACCAGCTCCACCGCCGTGAACGCCTTGATGTGGATCTGCGGAACCGCGGCCTTCATGGCGCGCAGCGTGTCCGTGTACCACTGGAACGGCAGCCACGGATGCAGGCCGCCCACCATGTGGATCTCGGTGGCGCCCGCCGCGGCCGCGCCCTGCACGTCGCGCACGATGTCTTCGGTGCTCTTCTCGTAGGCGCCGTCCTGATCCTTCTTGCGATGGAAGGCGCAGAACTTGCAGCTGAGCGCGCAGATGTTGGTGTAGTTGATGTGGCGATTCACGTTGTAGAACGCCACATCGCCGTGCAGGCGTCGACGCACCAGGTCCGCCATCGCCAGCACGCGATGCACGTCGCGCGTCTCGTACAGCGCCAGGCCGTCTTCCTCGGTCAGTCGCACGCCATCGCGAACCTTGCGCTCGATCGCATCAAGGCGAGGGTCGTGGCCCGGGGGCAGGGAAACCGTCGGTTCTTCGGCAAGCACTGGCATTCCGCGATGGTAGGGGGGCTTTCCACCACCGTCGACGGCCATGCCGAAATCCGCCCACCCCCGTGCGGGCCCGCGGTTTCCCGCAAAATCTCGCGGTCGGCACACACAGGGGGTGTTCATCTCGTATCTGGTGTCGGAAAGGGAATCCCCACACGGACGCGAGGCGCGGCGTGTGAGCCCGGACCAAGGCAGCCCTGAGGGGGGCATGCCTCGGAAAGCGCGAAGGGATTCATCGGAAACACGCACGAGCCACAGGAGGGTGTGGCTCACGCGAACTGGAAGTGGAAAAGAGAAACGGCGGCCTGAGGGGGCCGCCGTCTCTCTTTTTGAAGTGCGTTGAAGATGAAACGCGTTGAACGCGCTCAGCCGGTCGTGGTGGCCTTCGGCTTGGCCGGGGCACCCTTGGCCGGCGATGCGGCGGAGTCGCCGCCGGCGCTCGCCGGCGCTTCCGCCATCGGCTCCATGGTCATCGGGTCGCGCAGCGGAAGGTGCGTCACCTTGCCACCGAAGAAGTCCGCCATCTTCGCGCGGCCGTTCAGGTCGCCGGCCGAGATGGTCTTCCAGTCGCCGACCACCAGGATCGCCACCTGATCGGGGGCCAGGTACTTCTTCGCCACGCGCTGGATGTCGGCGGCGGTGACCGCGTTCACCTTGTCGCGGAAGGTCTTCCAGTAGTCCTTCGGACGGTTGGTCCACTCGTCGCTCACGAAGATGCCCAGCATCGCCGGCTTGCTCTCGAAGGCGCGCGGGAAGGTCTCGATGAGCTGCTTCTTGGTGGTCTCCAGTTCCTCGGGCGTCACCGGGTTGTCGCGGATCTGCTGCAGCTGCTCCAGCACGATCTTGGTGGCCAGCGCCACGGTGGGGTTCTTGCTCTCGAAGCTCGCGCGGAACTCGCCGGGGTAGTACACCTTCGCGCCCAGTCGGCTGCCCGCCGAGTAGGCCAGACCCTCGTTGCTGCGCACCTGGGTCATGATGCGGCTGGTGAAGCCGCCGCCGCCCAGGATGTCGTTCAGCATCAGGTAGGGGATGTAGTCCGGGTCATCGCGCGTGATCGAGCGCATGCCGATCGACACCTTGCCCTGCGGAATGTCCTTCTGCACGTGGTACACGCCGGGCTGCAGCGTGGCGGTGGGGGCCACCGGATCCGCCTGCTTCTCGCCCTTGGTCCAGCCGTCGAAGGCCGCTTCCAGCTTGGCCTGCATCGCCTTGGGATCGAAGTCGCCGCTGACGGCGATGATCATGTTGCCGGGGTGGAAGATCTTCGCGTGGAAGGCCTTCATCGCCTCGGGTGTGATCGCCTTCACGCTCTTCTCGGTGGGCTGGCGCGCCTCGAAGTGCTCGCGGCCATACATCAGCGCGCTCCACTCGCGGCCCTGAATGCGAGCGGCGTCGTCGTTGCGCTGCTTCATGCCTTCCAACATCTGGCCGCGATTGGTGTCCAGACGCGCGGTGTCGAAGGCCGGGTTGCGCAGCATGTCCACGAACAGCGCAAGGCTGGCGTCGAAGTTGCTGGCCAGGCAGTTCATGTTGGCGCTGCTGGTGGTGTCGCCGCAGCCGGCGCCGGCCTGCGTGGCCATGAAGTCGAACGCCTCGTCCACTTCGCCGGGCTTCTTGGTGGTGGTGCCGCCTTCGCGGATCATGCGACCGGTCATGCCGGCCAGACCCGGCATGTCGGCCGGATCCATGTTGCTGCCGCCCTTGAAGGTGAGGCTGAGGTTGATCAGCGGGAATTCATGGCTGGGAGCCATGTACACCGGCGTGCCGTCCTTCAGCGTGAAGCGGTACTTGGCCGCTTCAGGTGCGTCGAACTGCAGCGCGCCGAACTTGATTTCCTCGGGGCGCTTCGGAAGGGCGCTGCCGTTGTCGCCCGCCAGACTGGGGGCCGCGGTGGCGGCCAGGATCAGGGTGAGAATGTGGTTTCGCATGGTGTGTTCCTTGCTTGGGTGTGTTCGTTGGATCACTTCTTGGTGGTCTTCGCCGCGGGCGCGGTTGGCGCCGCGGGTGCTGCAGGTGCCGCGGCCGGCGCCGGTGCGCCACCCTCGAGCTCCTTCAGGCGATCACCCATCTTCTTCTTCATGTAGTCCAGCATGGGCTTCATCTGCGGAGGCACCTGCGCGGCCTGTGCATCCAGCGCCTCCAGACCCTGACGCAGCTGGGCCGCATCGGTTTCCTGCGCCAGCTGCGCGGCCATCTGCTTGGCGCGTGCACGCATGGGCGCCGGCAGGGCGGCCAGTTCCGGATCCTC
>RFQW01000084.1 GCA_009924765.1 Planctomycetota bacterium
CTGCGTCGCACCGCTCCGCGCGCCGCTGATCTGATCTCCGCACCGCAGTGGACGCTGCATCGCCTCCGCGACCTGCTGCAGGGCATGCTGCGCGAAGGCCTTCCCGTTCGCGATCTGGAGCGCATCGCCGAGGCGGTGCATGCCGCCGATCCGCGCGACCCGGATGACGCCATGCGCCGAGGCCGTGCCACCGGCGCGCGCGAACTGTGCGAGCGTCTGCTCCGGCAGGCCGGTCATGGCCGACGCTCGCTGGACGCCGTGTGGATCGGCGCCGAAGCACTGGAAGGCGACGCCGCCACGCGTGCCGCCGAGCGCAGCGTGGTGCCGGATGCCGCCATCGCCGAGCGACTGGTTCGAAGTGCCGCGCCCGGCCTTCGCCGCCTGCTTGAGCGTGGCGTGCCGGCGGTGGTGGTGACGCCCGATCGAATGCGCAGCGTGGTCAGTCGCGCGCTGCGTGGCCGCCTTGGTGATGTGGCGGTGCTTGGACAGGGGGAGATTCCCCAGGACTGCGAAGTGAACATGGACGCCGTTGAAGCCTGAACCCGTTGAAGGAGACACTGTGACCGAACCCACGCGTTGCCTTGGCCGGACCGAACGACACGCACTGCAGCAGGCGCACGAGCGCTACCCCGGCGGTTTCGAGATCGTGGGGTGGAAGCGCGTCCGCAAGGGCCTTCGCTCCCCGGTCGAGGTGGCCGTGCGCCCGTTCGTGGCCAGCGTGAACCGCGAGCGTGCACGGCTTCGTCTGCTGGCGTGCTGCAGCGGCCTGCAGGCCGAACGGTCTTTGGTGGCCGCGGAGACCGAGATTGCCGCGTCGTTCGTGCCCAACTTTCACCAACTCTCCATCGACCCGTGTCTGCCGCAGCCCGGCAAGCGCGCGGTGTGGGCCTTTGTTGGCGCGCCAGGCAGCGGCGTCACGCGCGTGGTGTCGGGCCTGGCCTCGCGCCTGCACGGTCGCGATCGCTGCACGGTGGGGCTGATTTCAGCCGGCGATGAATCGCACGCCGCCGATCTTCGTCCCTTCGCCGACGCGTCGGGTCTGCCGATGCATGTGGCCATGAGCGGCAGTGCGCTCGCCGCTGCAGCCGCAAGCTTGGGCCATCGCTCGCTCGTGCTGATCGACTTCCCCGGGGCTGGTCCGCGCGATGGCGATCGTTTGACCGCCCACGCTCGCGCGCTCGAAAGCCTCGCGCCCACCGAGATTTGTGCCGTGCTGCCAGCGGACGCGGACGAGCACGCGATGCAGCGACAGTTGGAGGTTTTCACGCAGCTTGGCGCCACGCACATCGTGCTGTCGCGCGTGGATCTTGCCGCGCGACTCGAGCCGGCGCTTCGTGCCATCGTGGCCTCGGGCATTCCGCTTGCATGGGTTGCCCACGGGTCGACCACACTCGGTGATCTGACGCCTGCAACGCGTGACTGGATCGATCGCGCATCGGGGCAGGTGCTCGCCGCTTCGTGAATCTCTCCTGAACGACACACTTCGCACTTGCGCGTTCTCGGTCAGTCGTTAGACTGCCCCCATCAAGCGCGCCAAGGATTCGGCGCGACTTGATGGCGAGCATGATGCTCGCTGATCGTGGGAAAGGCGACGCCGTCGCCTTCGTTCGTAGGACGTTGGTCAAGGAGCGACCGCATGTCCAAGACAAGTGCCACGCCACGCACCGGTGCACGGAACAGCACCGCCACTGCGCAGGCCAACACCGCCAAATCACCCGCACGCAAAGCTGCCGCAGCCTCGTCGCGTCGTCGCGTCGCCGCCAAGCCATCGCCCGAAACGATGCCCCTCGACACGCCGGAGGCCATCGACGCCGCCTGGCGCTGCTACGGCGCGCTTCCAGCGGAGAGCGTTTCCAAGCAGGCGCTGCGCAACCGCCTCATCGAGCGCTACCTCGATGTGGTGCGTTTCACCGCGGAAAGACTGCACAAGCGCCTTCCCAGCGAGGTCGACGTGGAGGACCTCATGAGCGCCGGCCTGTTCGGCCTCATGGACGCCATCGACGCCTTCGACCCGGATCGTGGCGTGAAGTTCGAGACCTACTGCGCCCAGCGCATCCGCGGCGCCATCTTCGATGAACTCCGGGCCATGGACTGGGTGCCGCGCCTGGTGCGCAGCCGCACCGCCAAGGTGGAGCGCGTGCGCAAGACCATCGAGATG
The DNA here is from genome assembly GCA_009924765.1 of Planctomycetota bacterium. GTDB lineage: Bacteria > Planctomycetota > Phycisphaerae > Phycisphaerales > SM1A02 > SYAC01. The sequence goes on from RFQW01000084.1 coordinate 2,159, forward strand.
GAGGAGGGCCACAAGCCCACCGACGCCGAGGTGGCCAAGCGACTCAATGTGGCGCCCGACGAGTTCGAGAAGCTTTCGCGTGACAGCCGCCCCGTGAGCGTGGTGAGCATGCACCGCAAGTGGAACGACAACGACGCGGGCAAGGAGAACCGCGAGGTGGACGTGATCGAGGACGCGCGGCAGGACCGCCCGCTCGATCGTCTGCATCGCAACGACGTGCAGGCGCTGCTCACCAAGGGCCTCAGTCGCGCCGAGCGACTCATCCTCATCCTCTACTACTACGAGGAGATGACGATGAAGGAGATCGGGCTCACGCTCGACCTGTCGGAGAGCCGCGTGAGCCAGATGCACAGCAGCATCATCATGCGCCTGAAGGCGCAGATGAAGCACCGCGTCAAGGAGCTGTAGTTCGAGGAGTGACGGAAAGGGGCGCAGCGGCTCCGCTCCGGAGCGCCGCCGTTGCAGCCGGTTTCATGCCGTCCCGCGCGCGTCCGATCCGCGCGGGACGGCTGTGTTTTTGGCTCCCGTCCTCGATCAGAGCGCGACCGGCTTCACGTCGCGATCGGTCAGGATCTCGGCCGGCGTCTTCGCCTTGACCTCATCCACCGTCACGCCCGGCGCCACTTCCAGCAGGCGGAAGCGGCTCTTTGCGCGGTCGAATTCCATCACGCACAGGTCGGTGATCAGCATGTCCACGCACGCCACGCCGGTCAGCGGCAGGGTGCATGCAGGCAGCACCTTGGGCTCGCCCTTCTTGTTGCAGTGCTCCATCACGATCACGCGGCGCTTCACGCCGGCGACCAGATCCATGGCGCCGCCCATGCCCTTCACCAGCTTGCCGGGAATCATCCAGTTCGCCAGGTCACCCGTCTGGCTCACCTCCATCGCGCCCAGGATGGCCAGGTCGATGTGGCCGCCGCGGATCATGCCGAAGCTGTCGGCGCTGCTGAAGAAGCTGTGCCCGGGCACGCCGGTCACCGTCTGCTTGCCGGCGTTGATCAGATCCGCGTCCACCGCGTCCTCGGTCGGGAACGGGCCCATGCCCAGCAGGCCGTTCTCGCTCTGCAGCCACACCGTCATGCCGGCTGGCACATGGTTGGCAACCAGCGTGGGAATGCCGATGCCCAGGTTCACGTAGAAACCGTCGCGGAGTTCCTTCGATGCGCGGATGGCCAGCTGGTCTCGGTTCAGGGGCATGGCGCGTTTGTACGGCACGGCCGCCGCGGGGGCAAGCGGGGGGCGGGCGGCTAATCTTGCGGCCCTATGGCAAAGCTCTCCAAGTTGCTCGAACGCCTCCGCATCGACGATGACGCCCGCCTGGTCGACCCCGAGAAGGCCGGCACCGACTGCGTGATCAGCGACAACCCCAGCACGGGCGAGCCCCTGATGGCGGTGCGTCTGGACCGCGCGGACGACCTGGAGAAGACCGTGCAGCGCTGCACCGCGGTGCAGAAGGAGTGGCGCGTGCTGCCCGCTCCCGTGCGCGGCGAGATCGTGCGCCGCATCGGCGAGGCGTTCCGCGAGGCCAAGGACGACCTGGGCGAGCTGGTGTCGCTCGAGGCCGGCAAGATCCGTGCCGAGGGTCTGGGAGAGATCCAGGAGTGCATCGACATCGCCGACTTCTCCGTGGGCCTGTCGCGGCAGCTCTGCGGCAGCACCATGCACAGCGAGCGTCCCAACCACCGCATGTACGAGCAGTGGCACCCACTCGGAACCATCGGCTGCATCACGGCCTTCAACTTCCCCGCCGCGGTGTGGGCGTGGAACGCCATGCTGGCCGCGGTGTGCGGCAACGTCACGCTGTGGAAGCCCAGCCTCATGACGCCGCTGGTGGCCGTCGCCTGCAACAAGGTGGCCGCACGCGTGATGAAGAAGCAGGATCTGTTCAAGCCATCTTCCGGTGATCCGCGCGACGTGTTCAGCCTGATCATCGGCGCCGACAACGAGGTGGCCGAGCGCATGGTGGCCGACCGTCGCCTGCCGCTGATCAGCGCCACGGGCAGCTGCCGCATGGGTCGCCGCGTGGGCCAGGTGGTGGCGGGTCGTCTGGGCCGCGCGCTGCTGGAACTGGGCGGCAACAACGCCATCATCGTCATGCCCGACGCCGACATGAAGCTGGTCGAGCGCGCGGTGCTGTTCGGTGCCGTGGGCACCGCCGGCCAGCGCTGCACCACCACGCGTCGCCTCATCGTGCACGAATCCGTGGCCGATCGCCTGGTCGAGCGCCTGGTCAAGCTCTACGGCAACATCACCATTGGCGATCCACTTGAAGAGGGCACACTCATGGGTCCGCTCGTGAACGCCCGCGGCGTGCAGGACATGCGCGCGGCCATCGAGCGCGCCGAGCAGGAAGGCTGCAAGGTGCTCTGTGGCGGCGTGGCAGGCATCGAGCGCATGAAGAAGAAGCCCGGCCACTTCGTCGAGCCCACCATCATCCGCGTGCCGCTTGGCAAGGTGCCGGCGATCTGCTGCGAGGAGACCTTCGCGCCCATTCTCTACGTGTTCACCGTGAAGGATCTCGATGAGGCGCTTGCATTGCAGAACGGCGTGGATCAGGGGCTTTCCAGCGCCATCTTCACCGACAGCGTGCGCAGCGCCGAGCGCTTCCTGGGCCATGCGGGCAGCGACTGCGGCATCGCCAACGTGAACCTGGGCACCAGCGGCGCCGAGATCGGTGGCGCATTCGGTGGCGAGAAGGACACGGGTGGTGGCCGCGAGTCGGGCAGCGACAGCTGGAAGCAGTACATGCGCCGCCAGACCTGCACCATCAACTGGGGCAACAGCCTGCCGCTGGCGCAGGGCATCAAGTTCGGCGAAGACTGATCAGTTGCCCGCGGTGGGCAATGCGCGATTGGTCGGCTCGGCCGGCAGTGCCGTCACGATCGGAGCCGCATCCGCGCGGCTGAAGGTGACCATCTGCCAGTTCTTGCCCGCGGATGCTTCCGAAGCCACGGCCAGGCGCAGGCCATCCTTGTCGGCCACGGGACCGATCAGGTCGCGCCACACGCCGGTTTCGCTCACGGGGTGCACGATCCATGGTTCCTCACCCCGACGGCTCAGCAGGCGCCACCGCACGCGGTCCGGTCGCTGGCCGTTGCCGATCACCTGCACGGCCCACTCGCGGCCATCCCAGTCAACGGCCGGGAAATTCACGCGGTGGCTGCCGAACAGCGTGCCACCCACCGCCCAGGCAAGGGCCGCCGCCAGCACGACGAAGATCGCCGCCTTGATCAGCAGGTTCCGCAGCGCGAGTGTGGCCTGACCCATGGCGCAGGATCGTACCCGCGCCGCCGCCGCGAGTTTCAGCGTGACATCCAGCCCATCGCGATCGCCCACGCGAAGGCGCCGGCCACCACGATGCGCCACCAGCCGAACAGTTCCAGCGTGTGCCGACCCAGCCAGCTCACCAGCCACTTCACGCTGATCGCCGCGCTCAGCATGGCGGTCGCGAATCCGGCGATCACCGGCAGCGGTCCGCCCAGTGCGGCCACGAACTGGCTCGCACCGCTCTCGCGAACACCATCCACCAGTTCCTTCAGGCTCGCCGCACCCAGCGTCGGCAATCCCAGCAGAAATGCGAACTCCGCCGCAGCCACTGGAGGCAGGCCGATGAACATGCCGCCGAGCATCGTCACCATCGAGCGGCTGGTGCCGGGCCACATCGCCAGCACCTGCATGCATCCGATGAACAGGGCGCCTTGCCACCGGAGGGCCTGCAGCGCGTCAGCGTGCGAATGGCCGGTGTGCGTGCCGCCGAAGGCCTTCAATCGTCGTCGGTGCCAGGGTGCCAGCAGCACCATCGCGATGCCACCTACCAGCAGCGCGCCGATCACCGGCAGGGGCGCGAACAGATGGGCCTTGATGGTCTTGTTCGCCAGCAGTCCCACCACGGCCGCGGGCAGGAACGCGATCACCAGCAGCGTGAACAGGTGCAGGCCGCGTCGGGATCCGTCGTTGCGCAGCGAGGGCACCGCCACGCCGCCCACCCCTCGCAGCATCATCTGCACGCGCGGCCAGTACAGCAGCGCCACCGCCAGGATGGCACCGCCCTGAATGATCACCTCGAAGCGGTTGATCGCCTCCTTCACATGGGTCATGTCGCCCGCATGACCATCCTCGGCACCAAGGCCCATCGCTGCGGCGGTCAGGATCAGGTGACCCGTGCTGCTCACGGGCAGGTACTCGGTGATGCCTTCCACCAATCCCAGCACGATCGATTGCACCACGTTCATCTTGAGTCCTTTCGGTTGTCGAGCCACGGCATCCATGTGCGCACGCCGCGCCCTGCGGCCTCGATCGCATCGGCATCCGCTGCGGCGCGCTTCGCACGCATCCATGGGAAGCCGGCGGTCGCGTCGGCCTGGAACCGCGCGCCGAACGCGCCGCCGCGAATGTCCGCGAGAATCGTGCGAAGCTTCTCGCGCATGGCGTCGTCCACCAGCTGCTGTCCTGCCTCGAAGGCGCCGAACTCCGCGGTGTTGCTGATGGCTGCGCGCATGCCTGCGGGGCCCCGCTCAAACACCAGATCGGCGATCTGCTTCAGTTCCTGACAGCATTCCATGTACGCGAGTTCGGGTGGATAGCCCGCCTGCACCAGCGTGTCGAAGGCGGCCTGCACCAACGCCATCATGCCGCCGCACAGCACCGCCTGTTCGCCGAAGAGATCCGTCTCGCACTCCGCCGCAAAGGTGGTTTCAACGATCGCGGCCCGCGCGCTGCCGATGCCGGCGGCCCATGCCAGTCCGATGGCTCGTGTGCGCGCCGCATCGCGTCCGCCCTGGTGCACCGCGAACAGCGCAGGAATGCCAAGGCCCTGCTCGAACCG
>RFQW01000085.1 GCA_009924765.1 Planctomycetota bacterium
CACCCGCCAGCACGCCAAGCGACATGCCGCGCACGGTGTCGGGGCCGGTGATCGCCATCGCCGTCATCATCGCCGCTGCCATCTCGGGTGGTGCCGCGTGGTGGCTGCAGGGTTCGCGCGTGGAGGCCAAGGAGCAGGAGCGCGCCGCCGCGGCAGCCGAACTGAACGCGCTCGCGGCGCGCGTGCAGTCGGCCGAAACCACCGCCGCCGACGCCACGCAGCGCGTGAAGAAGGCCGAGGCCGAGGTGCAGGCCGCCAAGGCGCAGGCCGCCGACAGCGTGACCCAGCTCGACACCGCGCGTCGTGACGCCGCCAGCGTGCGCACCGAGCGTGACGAGGCGCGCGCTTCCATCACCGCCATGCGCGCCGACATGGATCGCATGAAGGCGAACGATCTCGACCCCGGCGCCTTGCCCGTGGTGGAGCTGACCAAGGTGATCGCCGGCAACAAGGACATCCGCAGTTCGCTCGATGTGCAGGTGGCGGGCGCGGCGTTGGCGAGCATGGAGAAGGCCGCCGTGGAGAAGACGCTGCAGAAGGCCATGACGGCCGCGGGCATCAATCCCGCGGCGCAGAGCCCCTTCAAGATGGCGGTGTTCGTGTCAGTGGGCAAGGAGCAGCCGCGTCGCTCGCTGGGCGTGATGGTGCTTCTGCTTCGAAGCATGAAGGTGCCCGGCGAGAACGGTCAGCGCGAAGTGGCGGTGTGGGGCCAGCAGCGCACCAGTTCGTGCAGCGATGCCGAAGCGGCCGCGCAGTTGCAGGGTCTGCTGGAAGAGCTCTCGAACGAACTGGCCATGGCGGGTGGCCTGCGTGCGAACGGCGCGGGCGCCACGCCGCCGGCAACGCCGCCCTCTCCGCCCTCCACGCCGAATGCAACGCCCTGACGCTTCGCCATCCCGCGCGTCGGTCACGCTGGCGGTGGTGGTGGCCGCGCTCGGCTACTTCGTGGACATCTTCGACCTGCTGCTGTTCGCGCTGCTTCGAAAGAAGAGCCTGAGCGATGTGCTGGGCGCGCAGCTTGCAAAGACACCCACCGAGCAGCATGACGCGCTGCTGAAGGACTGGGGCATCTGGCTGGACAACACGCTGCAGATGACCGGTCTGATGGTGGGCGGCATCCTGTGGGGCGTGCTGGGTGACCGACTCGGTCGGCTCACGGTGCTGTTCGGCAGCATCCTCACCTATTCGATCGCGAACCTGCTGAATGCCTGCGTGGCCGATGTGGATGCGGCAGGGGCGCTTGGTTTTCTGCACGCGATCGGGCTGGGCACGGCCATTCGCCAGTACGAGGTGCTGCGGTTCCTGGCCGGCATCGGCCTGGCGGGCGAACTTGGCGCTGGCATCACGCTGGTGGCTGAACTCACCAGCCGCGAAAGGCGCGGCATCGCCACCACCATCGTGGCCAGCGTGGGCATTCTGGGTGCGGTGGTCGCGTACTTCGTGACGCAGCTCATGTCGTGGCGAGCGGCGTTCGCCGTGGGCGGCGGGCTGGGCCTTGCGTTGCTCGCGCTTCGCGTGGGCGTGGTGGAGAGCGGCATGTGGAACCATATCCGCGCGCACGGCCATCGCGGTGCCATCTGGATGCTGGTGTGGCCGCGGCGCCGGCTGGTGCGCTATCTGTGCGTGGTGCTGATCGCCGTGCCCATCTGGTTCGCGGTGGGCACGCTGGTGAAGTACGGCGACGTGATCGGCATCAGTCTTGGCTTGCCGGCAGCCGAGAAGCCAGACCCTGGTCGCGCCGTGATGTGGTGCTATGTGGGACTCGCGATCGGCGACCTTGCAAGCGGCCTGCTCAGCCAGTGGCTGAAGAGTCGGCGCGGTTCGGTGCTCGCCTTCCATCTGATCACCGTTGCGGCGATGGCGTTCTACTTCGTGTTCGGCGCGCGATCGCAGACCTGGTTCTATGTGGCGTGCTGGTGCCTGGGGCTTGGCTGCGGCTACTGGGCGGTGTTCGCCACCGCGGCGGCCGAGCAGTTCGGCACCAATGTGCGCGCCACCGCCGCCACCACCGCACCCAATCTGGTGCGATGGAGCGCCGCGGCCACGGCCGGCCTGTGGGTGGGCCTGGAGCGCCAGTTGGGCCAGAGTGATGGTGCGCCGTGGAAGGCCGCCGCCATCACCGGCGCGATCGTGATGGCCGTGGCCATGACGGCGCTGCTTGGCCTGCGCGAGACCTACGGCGTGGATCTGGATTACGAAGAGGTGTGAGGCGGCGTTTCAGGCGCGTCGGAGGCTGCGTGAAACCGTGCCAAACCGCATGCCGCAGGGCGAAACATCGATGAATTTGCCCATCCCACGCAACTTTTTCTTGCCTGCGGCGGATATCGGGCTACGTTAAGCGCCTGCCGTACAGGCACATGGTCGTCGGCGTCGGGGGCCATGAGGGGATTTCGAAAAGGGGACATTAGATGAAAATCCGGTTCTTCGCGGTGGTCGCATGCTGTGGCATGCTTGGTGGTGGCGCCTTTGCTGCGGGTGGCACGCCCGGCGGTATCAGCGACATTTCGTCGATCCAGACCTCGAAGAAGTTGCCCAAGGGTGGCCTGCAGGATCGCCAAATTGGCGCCGCGACGGATCAGACCCCATCAACCAAGGGCACGCAGCTCCCCACATTGCTGTGCGACTTCATTGGATTCCAGCAGAGTGAATCGGTGAACAACGCCTACGCCGGCGGATCGGGTTCGGCGGGCACGGTGCGATCGAACATCGGCATTTCCTACAGCGGCGCCACGGTGCTGAACACCTGGAACGGCACGGGCGCTCCCAGCGCGGGCGTTCTGTACAACGGCACCAACGGCATCATCACGCTGTCCGACACCACCAACGGATCGGGCTGGCGCCAGATCGATCTGTATGCGTGCAACAGCGTCACGCTTACGGTGCAGACCTTCAGTGCCACCAACGCCAGCGGCACGGCGCTGCAAACCTTCACCATTCCGGCGAACATTGCGGCCGCGCCGTTCTCCACCTGGACTGCGCGCCAGTTCACGTTTGCGCAGATGGCCAAGTCCGTGCGCATCAGCGGTACCACCGACAAGTGGGGCGTGGACAACATCGCCCTCACCGGTGGCTGCCCCGCGCCAACGTCATCGTCGGATGACTGCAACGGCAACGGCCTGAGCGACGCGTGCGAGATCGCCATGGGTCTGGTGGCCGATTGCAACGCGAACGGCAAGCCGGATTCGTGTGATTTGGTTGGCGAGCAGGGCCCGAACCTACTTACAAATGGAAGTTTGGAGGGATACTCGAACTCATGTGGCGGCTTTGTCACCCTTGGGTCGGGCAGTCGCTCAATTCCGGGTTGGACAGTGTCAGCCCCGAACAACATCGATTGGTGTGCAGACCGTGACGGAACATGCTGCGCTGCCAGCGACGGAATTGCGTTCGTTGATCTCAATGGCTCCCCGAGCCAGTCGATGGGTAGTGCGTTGACGCAGTCGGTGTCAACGGAGATTGGCAAGTCGTATCGGCTTTCAGCCATCGTCGTAATCAATCCGTTCTCACACAGCGTTGGGTTCGCTGGCGATTTCCAGTTACGTGCGGGGTCCGTCTCTCGGCGGTTCACTTTGACTGCCCCGCCAGAGCCATGGTGTGCTTATTGGCAGAAGGTTGAACTAGATTTGGTTGCGGCCAGTGGTACGACTGAGGTTGAGGTTCGATCACTCATTCCGAATACGGCCGGTGGCGTGTTCGTCGATGATGTTCGTCTGCGGGCGCTCGGGGCCTCACCTACTGCCGACTGCAACGCCAACGGCATCCCTGACAGCTGCGAGATCGCCAACGGCAGCGCCGCGGACTGCAACCACAACGGCATTCCCGATGCCTGCGACATTGCGGGTGGCATGGCTGACTGCAACGGCAACGGCCAGTTGGATTCGTGCGAGCTGGCAAATGGCACCGCCATCGACCAGAACGGCAACGGCATTCCGGACTCCTGCGACCCCATGCCCTCGCTCACGCTCACGGCCAACGCCGCAGCGTGCAACGCGGTGGGCAGTACGGTGCAGGTGGATGCGCGCCTGAGCGGTGTGCTGAACCTGGTGGTGGCGGGCCAGCTGGTGCTTGACTGGAATCCCAGCAAGCTGCAGCTGCTGTCCGCTGGCGCAGGTGATGCGCCGTACAACAACCTGTACACCGTGAACCAGTCGGCTGGTCAGGCGGTGATCCTGGTTTCGGCGGCGCCGGGTGGCAGTGGCACCACGGCCGCTTCGGTGATCGTGTCGCGTCTGCAGTTCCAGGTGCTCGGCGGCAGGTCACCTTTGGCACCTACGCGGGTCTGAGCACCACCTTCACCAACGGTCAGGGGTCATCGCTCAATCCGTCGCTAATCGGCTCCACCGGCTTCGTGGTGGATGACGGCGCGCCGGTGATCTCGGATGTGCCTGCGAACCAGTACGCGCAGGCTCAGGCGGGCGAGGGCGGCTTCGCAATCCTGTCGATCGGCACGCCCACGGTCACCGATGCGTGCGCTCCTGGCCTGACCGCCACGGGCACCCGCTCGGATGGTCGCGCGCTGAACGCGGCATGGCCCAGCGGCACCACCACGGTCACGTGGAGCGCCACGGATCCGTGCGGCAACGTGTCGCTGGCCTACACCACGGTCACCGTGAACCCCACCAACACCATGGACTTCCAGGTGGCGTGGTCGGGCACGGGCTTCAGCGGCAGCATGAGCCGCAGCCTGTCGCTGACCATGTTCGGTGGCCTTGGCACGCAGACGCGCACGGCAACGGCCAATGCCAGCAACGGCAACGCGGCCTTCTCGGTGACGGATCTGCCGGTGGACACCTACACCTGCGCCACCATCGAGGATTCGGCCCGCTCGCTGCGTCGCCGGGTGTCGGTGAGTGACGCCGGCGTGAACTGGAGCGCCACGGGTGCGCTGGTTTCGGGCGACATCATCAACGACGAAGTGATCGACGTACTCGACTGGGGTGCCTACGTGGTGCGCAACGCCAATGCCGATCTGAACGGCGACGGCGTGATCAACACCACCGACGGCAACCTGATCCTGGCCAACTTCGGCCTTCGTGGCGACTCGGTGTGCGGTGGCTCGTTCACCGACCCGCCGGCACCGCGCACGGAGGTCTCGGTGTCCGATCTGGTCGCCATGGGCCTGCCTGAACTCGCCGGCGCCGACCTGAACGGCGACGGCTGGGTGGACGGCCGCGACATGGACATGTTCCAGAACTGACACCACACGGATTCCCCCTCAACCGAACGACCCCGTGCCTCAAGCACGGGGTCGTTCACTTTTTCGGCTGATGGATGGGTGCTGCGCCGCTCAGCGCGTGCCGCATGCCGCGGCCGCGCTCACCGCCCGCGCCACGCGCGATACTGGTTGATCAGCGCGTTGGTGCTGCCATCGTGCTTCAGGTCGGGCTTCGCGCCGCTCAGCTCCGGAATGATGCGCTGCGCCAGCACCTTGCCCAGCTCCACGCCCCACTGGTCGAAGCTGTTGATGCCCCAGATGGCACCCATGGTGAACACCTTGTGCTCGTAGAAGGCGATCAGGCGGCCCAGCATGCGCGGGCTCAGCTTGCGCGCCAGGATCATGTTGCTGGGGCGGTTGCCTTCCATCACCTTGTGCGGCGCCAGCCACGCGGGCACGCCCTCGGCCTCGATCTCGGCCTGCGTCTTGCCGAAGGCCAGCGCCTCGGCCTGCGCGAACACGTTGGCGGTCAGCAGGTCCTGATGCGTGCCGATGTTGTGCAGGCTCTCCGCGAAGGCGATGAAGTCGCAGGGCACGATCTTGGTTCCCTGATGGATCATCTGATAGAAGGCGTGCTGACCGTTGGTGCCGGGCTGGCCCCACACGATCGGGCTGGTCTGCCAGCGCACATGCTGGCCATCCAGCTGCACGTGCTTGCCGTTCGACTCCATCTCCAGCTGCTGCAGGTAGGCGCTGAAGCGGTCCAGGTACTGGCAGTAGGGCAGCACCGCCAGCGTGTCGCAGCCCAGGAACTGGTTGTTCCACAGGTTCAGCAGGCCCATCAGTGCGGGCAGGTTCTTCTCCAGCGGCGTGGTGCGGAAGTGCTCGTCCATGTCATGGAAACCGGCCAGCATGTCGCGGAAGGCGTCGGGGCCCACGGCGATCATGTTGCTGAGGCCGATGGCGCTGTCCATGCTGTAGCGGCCGCCCACCCAATCCCAGAAGCCGAACATGTTGGCGGGGTCGATGCCGAACTTCTTCACCTGCTCCAGCGCGGTGCTCACGGCGGCGAAGTGCTTGGCCACGGCCTTCTCGTCGCCGCCCAGACCCTTCAGGCTCCACGCGCGCGCGGTGTGCGCGTTGGTCATGGTCTCCAGCGTGGTGAAGGTCTTGCTGCTGATCACGAACATCGTCTCGGCGGCGTCCAGGTCCTTCGTCTTCTCGTAGAAGTCGTTCTCGTCCACGTTGCTCACATAGCGGCACTCAAGGCCCGGCTGCGCCCACACGCGCAGCGCATCCCACGCCATGGCGGGGCCCAGGTCGCTGCCGCCGATGCCGATGTTGATCACGGTCTTGATGCGCTTGCCGGTGTGGCCCTTCCACTCGCCGCTGCGGATCTTGTTGGCGAAGGCGCTCATGGCATCCAGCACCGCGTGCACGTCGGGCACCACGTCGGTGCCGTCCACCTTGATCACGGTGCCCTTGGGGGCGCGCAGGGCCACGTGCAGCACCGCGCGGCCCTCGGCCACGTTGATCTTGTCGCCGCGGAACATGGCGTCGCGCTTCGCCTCCACGCCGCAGGCCTTGGCCAGCGACACCAGCAGCTGCAGCGTCTCGCGCGTCACGCGCTGCTTGCTGAAGTCGAAGTGGATGTCCATCGCGTTGGCCGCCAGATCCTGCGCGCGCGTGGCGTCGTCGCGGAACAGCTGGCGGATGTGCAGGGGCTTCACCTTGTCGGCGTGGGCCACCAGCGCCTTCCATTCGGGGCGCGTGTCCACGGGGGTGACGGGGGCGATCGACGGGGCGGTGGTGGCGGTGGTCATG
>RFQW01000086.1 GCA_009924765.1 Planctomycetota bacterium
GGACCTGGGCAACCATCAGGCGCGCCTGGACGCGAAGTACCGCGAGAAGTACACGCGCATGGGGCTGCTTTCGAAGGACGCCGCCAAGCCGGTGGGCGCTGGGCAGTGAACGCGTTGGCCCCGCGCGCGGCATGGCGTTGACTTCGCCGCCACGCGCTAGCCTTGCACGCGTGAGTGCATTCGAGACCCTCGGCGTCGATCCCCTGTTCCTGCCTGGCCTGAAGCGGCGCGGCATCGTCGAGCCCACGCCCGTGCAGGCCGGCACGCTGGCCGCGGCACACGAGGGCCGCGACGTGATCGCCGTGGCGCCCACCGGTGGCGGCAAGACGCTCGCCTTCCTCATGCCCATCGCCAAGCGCCTGCGCGCCGAGCCGCCGCCGATGTCGCGCACCGGTCGCGTGGATCCGGCACAGCGACTGCGTGCGGTGGTGCTTGCACCCACGCGCGAACTTGCCAAGCAGATCGCCGAGGAAGCCCAGATCCTTTTCGCCGGCAGCGTGCTGCGCACCGCGGTGGCCTACGGCAAGAGCGCCATCAGCGTGCAGGTGGCCGCGCTCAAGAGCGGCGTGGATCTGCTGGTGGCCACGCCCGGCCGCTTGCGTGAACTGCTGGAAGCCGACGCCTGCTCGCTTGCATGGCTGCGCCACCTGGTGGTGGACGAGGCCGACCGCATGCTGGACATGGGCTTCCTGCCGCAGGTGAAGGCCATCTCCGATCGCTGCCCCACCGAGCGCCAGACCATGCTGTACACGGCCACCATGCCCAAGGCCGTGGAGGAGCTGGCGCGCACCCTGGTGAAGGATCCGGTGCGCTACGGCGAACGACTCACCGCCGCGCGCGCCGAGCCCACCGCATTCGATGTGGGCGACAAGGCGAAAACGCACCTGCTGCTGCACCTGCTGAAGGAACCCACGCGCACCGGCGTGCTGGTGTTCGTGCGCACGCGCCGTCGCGCGGGCTGGGTGGCCGAGGCGCTGCGCCGCAACAAGGTGCTGGTGGGCAGCCTGCACGGCGATCGCTCGCAGAAGCAGCGCGAAGCCGCGCTGGACGGCGTGACGCAGGGTCGCTTGCATGTGCTGGTGGCCACCGATGTGGCGGCGCGCGGATTGCACGTGCCGTCGCTGCGCTGCGTGGTGAACTACGACCTGCCGCTGGTGGATCAGGACCTGGTGCATCGACTCGGCCGCGCCGGCCACGGCCACGCGGGCTTCGCCGAAGCGTTCGCCTTCGTGGACCCCGATGAAGCCGACCGATGGAAGCGTCTGGCGCGCCTGTGCGAACTGGATCCGCGCCTGCAGAAGGTGCCCGCCGAGGCGATGCCGCGCGAACTTCGCGAGGAGCGCAAGCAACCCGCCGAGCGCAAGAAGCTGGACCCCCGCCAGAAGGCACGCGCCGACAAACGCGCGCGACGCGAGCGCACGGAGAAGCTGCGCGCCAAGAACGACCTGCAGGCCGCCACGCGCGGTCGCCTGCGCGGCAAGCAGGCCGGCAAGCCGCTGTCGCGCACCGAACGACCGGGTGGAGGCGCGCGACGCGCATGAATCGTGTTGGCGCGTGGCTGCTGCAGCTGCTCGCCAGCGCCTGTCTGGGTGTGGGCATGGCGGTGCTGCTTGCAGCGGTGTGCCTGCTGGCCAATCGTGATCGCCGCTGTCTTGGCGCCGAGTTCTGGTTCAGCGACGGACGCATGCCGTGGCTGGTGGCGCGTCACGAAGGCTTCGGCACCTGGTGGGTGAACGCCACGCGCCTGTACGAGCCGCTGCTTGGCGAGGTGCCCGATGCCTTCGCGCCACCTGCGTGGGCGCGCGACATGTGGGGCCCCACCGCCACGCTGCACGGTTCCAGCCGCATGGGCGCACTGGCAGGTGGATGGCCGCTGCCGGCGATCGGTCAGGCCTGGATCACCAACGACTCCAGCGAGATCTTTCCACCCACCGCGGAATTCGACGTGACTGGCGCGGTGATGGACATGGCGCGCGATCGCATGGGTGAGGCGGGCCTGCTGGCGATCCGTTTCATCCCGATCGGTCTTGCGTTGGATGCGCTGCCGTGGTTCGCGCTTTCGCTGTGGCTGCTGCGTCGGCGCGCCGGCCGCGCGCGCGTCAATCCGCAGGCAGCAGCGGCAACACCACCCGCACCAGCACCATGAGCCCGGCGGCCAGCGCCACCATGCCCAGCAGCAGCTGCGCGGACATGAATCCAACCTCGCGCCAGTAGCGCTCGAGCGAGGGCATGCGGATCGCCTTCCACACCACGCTCACACCCGCCACCATGGGCACGATCAGCAGCCACCACCAGTGGATCGCGCCGGGCATCGGCTGCACGAAGGGCATCCAGGCCAGCAGGTTCATGACGCCGCCTTTCGCGGGCCACGCATGGCATCGAGCAGGGCCACCACATTCATCAGTCCGGCCATCGCCGTGAACAGCGTGCCGATGTCGTTCACGGCACCCACGCCCCGGAAACTGTTCACCTGCGACACGGAACCGTTGGGAAGCGTGAGCGGCAGCATTTCGCCCACCCGGCCACCCTTCAGCAGATAGGTGTTGGCGGCATCGGTCACCAGCGCGATCGGGCCGGCGCCCGCCTGGGCGACAAACCAAAGGCCGTCCTCCTTGCGATCCACGCAGTCCACGCCCCCGATCAGCACGCCCATCAGGAACAGGCCGACCACGCCCAGCATCACCAGGCGCCCACGACGCCCATCACCGTTCTTCAGATGGCCAAGGCCCGGCCAGATCCAGCCAAGCAGACCGGCGGTCAGGGCGAGCGGTGATTCTTCGGCATCTTCGGACATGAATGGAGGAACGCCTGAAGGGCGGTTGCGTATGGTGCTAGGCTAGCGTGACGGCTTGGATGTGTGCCGTGCAAGCACGCATCCTTCCCATCCGGAGACCTCCCATGAACGCCAACGCCCCCAAGCATCCCGAAGGCACCTCGCCCGAATCACAGGAAGTGATCGATCGTCGACTTGGCATCGATCGCCGCGAAATGGCGGCCCCAAGCGCCACCAACCTGGAGCGTCGTCGCGGCCCGGGTCGCCGACTCACCGACTTCGTGAAGAGTGCGGAAGAGGGCGAGATGAACAAGGAGCAGTTCCTGTTCCTGCTGGCCATCGATGCCTTCAAGCGGGTGAACCACAAGACCTTCCCCACCTGGACGGACGTGCTGGAGATCATCCGCAAGTTGGGCTATCGCAAGACCATGTCCATGGAGCTGCAGTTGGGCCCCCGCGCCAACGACTGGACCGAGAAGCCCGACGCCCCCGCCGGCGTGCACAAGCCGGCCGACAAGCGCGAGGAATGAGGCCGTTCAGGCCTTCTTCTTGTACCAGTCGGCGTTGATCTGGATGTACTTCTTCCACTCTTCCGGCAGGTCCTCGCCCGGAAAGATGGCGCGCACCGGGCACTCATCCACGCACAGACCGCAGTCGATGCAGGTGTCCGGGTCGATGTAGAGCTGCGTGGCCTCGGCGAAGGTGCCTTCGCCCTTGGTCGGGTGGATGCAGTCCACCGGGCAGACTTCCACGCAAGAGGCGTCCTTTGTAGCGATGCACGGTTCGGCGATGACGTGGGCCATGGTGGGTGTGGTTCCGTTGGAACTTCGGCGGGAATCCTAGCGACACGCGGGCAATTCCTCCATGCCCACTCCGCGATCGATCAACCCCAAAAACCATCGAAGCCGGCCAAAGGCCGGCTTCGATGGGACTGTTCGATACTGCTGCGAGTTAGCGCGACTTCTTCTTCGCGGCCTTCTTCTTCGCAGCCTTCTTCTTCTTTGCCATGGTATGGCTCCCTTATGTCGTTACGCGGGTGTCGGAGGAAGGAGTCGTCGCGTAACGGAACACGACTCCTGCTGTACTTGTACCTTTATCGGCACAGGTTGTGAAGGGCCTGCACCAAAAATTTCATCAAGTCATGTTGAACGCCCCCCAACCCACCTCCGATCGACACGCTTCACCGATGCGCGTGATGGTGTTCGGAGCACGCGGACGGATGGGTCAAGCGTTGCAGAAAGCGATCGCGGATTCGTCTTCGTGCACACTCGTTGCAGCTGTTGGTCGAGGTGATCAGGTGCCCACATCAGGGGTCGATCTGGTGATCGATTTCTCGTCCGACGAGGGTGCAAAATCGGCCTTGGCAGCGTCAGAACGGCTTTCTGCGCCCCTGCTCGTGGGTACCACAGCACTGTCGCAGCACACCCTTGAAGCGCTGCAACGCGTCGCATCACGCGTGCCGGTGATGGTCACCAGCAATGCATCACTCGGGGTCGCGGTGCTGCATCGCATGGCCGATCTCGCCACGCGTGTGCTGGGTCCGAACTGGCGTGTGGAGATGACCGAAACCCACCACACAAAAAAATTGGATGCACCCTCCGGAACTGCCCTCGCGCTGGCTCAGACGGTGCGTTCAGCGGGTGGTGCACTGCCCGCGAACGCCATCCGATCCATCCGACAGGGCGATGTGGTGGGCCATCACCGGATCGATTTCCATGGCGAGGGAGAATCGGTCACACTGGAACACCATGCGCATGATCGATCCCTGTTCGCCCGCGGCGCCCTGCAGCTTGGTCTGTGGCTGCGCGCGCAGCGACCAGGCATGCACACCATGCAGCAGTGGCTTGAGGATCGACTTCGTGCAGCCGGGAGCAACACATGAGTGACATCGTGGTGGAACGTCTGGACAACGGCCTTGTGGTTGCGTTCGAGCGCATCGAGGGCATGGCCACCGCCAGCATGTGCTGGCTGATTCCCGCAGGAACCGCGGGTGATCCCGAGGGTGCGGCGGGCGAAGGCGAAGCCTCGGTGCTGAGCGAGATGATCCTGCGCGGCGCGGGCACGCGCGACAGTCGGCAGTACAGCGATGCACTGGATGCGCTTGGATGCGAGCGACGCACCACCGCCAATCCATTCCATGTGCTGATGACGGCCACCGCGCTGGGCTCGAAGCTCGCGGATGCGCTGCCGCTGCTCACCGACGCGGTGCTTCGACCCCGCCTTGAAGCGGATCACCTGGATCCCGTTCGGCGTCTGGCGCTGCAGGCGCTGGAAGGCCTGACCGACGATCCACAGCATCTGGTCATGCTGCGACTGGGGCTGCGGTTTCTGCCGCCTCCCTACAACCGCACGGGCTACGGCCACGCCGATGGCCTGAACCGGCTCACCATCGAGGGACTTCGCCAAACCTGGAAGCGCCGCGCGGTGCCGGGTGGCAGCATCCTGTCGTTCGCGGGTGCGGTGGATGCCAAGGCGTTGCTGCCGCTGCTGAAGAACCTGTTCAAGGACTGGAAGGGATCCACCGCCGAGCCCGACCAGACCGGTGCGCCGGCGCGCGGCGTGGATCACATGGAACTGGCCTCCTCGCAGACGCATCTGGCCATCGCGCTGCCCGCTCCGGTTGATTCGCACGCCGACGCCACGGCGCTGCGCCTGGCCAGCATGGTGCTTGGCGGCGAATCAAGCAGCCGACTGTTCACGGAAGTGCGCGAGAAGCGCGGCCTGTGCTACAGCGTGGGCGGCAGCGTTTCGCTTGGCCGCGATCGGGGCATGCTGCAGATCTACGCCGGCAGCACGCCGCAGCGCGCAGGCCAGACGCTGGCGTGCATCCGGGGCGAACTGGAGCGCTTCGCCTCGGGCATCACGCAGGAGGAATTCGACCGCGCCCGCACCGGCCTGAAGTCGCGCGTGATCATGCAGGGCGAAAGTGCCGCGGCGCGCGCCAGCAGCGTGGCCGGCGACCTGTTCCGCCTGGGCAAGGTGCGGTCGTTGGCTGACATGGCGGCGGCAATCGACGGCCTGACGCTGGCATCCGTGAACGCCGCCATCGCCCGCCACTGGGGCAAGGGCTGGATGCACGACTTCACGCTGGCCACCATCGGGCCCGCCCCACTCGAAGCGGCCCGCTAGACTGGCCTCCCGTATGGCACTCGAGACCACCGTTCCTTCGCCCGGCACCCGCGTGCGCGTGACGCAGCAGATGCCCCAGACGCACGCCGTGTGGAGCACCACCGTGGAAGGCACCGTGGTGCGCTGGCGGCAGGATCGCACCGGCAGCTGGTTCGCGCACGGCAAGGACGACAAGGTGTGGCTGGACCGTCTCGAAGTGCGCCGCGACGACGGCGAACTGGTGATCCTGAATCTGGATCACTACAGCCTGATCGAACCGCTGGCCTGAACGGCCGGATCGAAATTCAGCGTGGCGCGGGTGTCGGCGCGGTCGGCTTGGCCGGCGGCGCTGGCGGCATCGGCTTTGCACCTGCCGCCGGTGGAACCGGCGCACCGACGGCCTGACCCGTGTTCACCTGCGAGTTCAGCTGCTGCAGCTGCTTCTCGATGCGATCGAGGCGATCCATGATGGGTGCCAGCTCGCGCGGCGCACTGTCCTTGTCGGCCTGCTCGGACAGTCCGGGCTTGGAGAAACTGCCAGCGTGGATCGGGCGCACCATGTGTTCCGCCTGCCACGCGACGGCCTGCAGCGTGACGGTCTTGTTGGTGGCGCCGCGGCGAATGGTGAAGGTGATCGCATCGCCGGCCTTCATCTTCTTCAGGCGGTTGCGGATGTCGTGCGGGCTCGCATCGTCCGATCCATCGACGGCCACGACCAGATCGTGATCCTCCAGACCTGCCTTGGCGGCGGGAAGGCCGGGAATCACGTCAATCAGCAGCGTGGTGCGCGCGGGGTTGATGCCCAGGTGCTTGGTCAGGCTCTGGCCCGGCTGCTCCATGGTGACGCCCAGCATCACTGGCGGTGGCGTGAGGATGTGGCCGTTCACGTCCACATAGGTGCCATCATTGCGCGGCGACAGATATGCGGGCTTGCCGGTGGTCTGCGCGGGCGGCGGCACGCTGGCATCAAGAGGCTTCCCGGATGCCTGCGCGGCTGAAGACGCGCTGGCGTCGACCTTCTTGGGCGATGCGTCGCACGCCGCAATGGAAAGGATCGCGAGACTGAACAGGACGGTGGTGCATCGGGCCAA
>RFQW01000087.1 GCA_009924765.1 Planctomycetota bacterium
CGCGACATGCCGGTGCGACTGAGCGAGTTCGGCACCGTGTACCGCTGGGAGCAGTCGGGCGAGATCGGCGGCATGACGCGCGTGCGCGGCTTCACGCAGGATGACGCCCACCTGTTCTGCCGCGAGGATCAGGTGGCGCAGGAACTGATCGGCTGCCTGAGCCTGGTGAAGATGATCTTCGGCACGCTGGGCATGAACGAGTACCGCGTGCGCGTGGGCCTGCGCAACCCCGACAGCGCCAAGTACGTGGGCGATCCCGCGAACTGGGACAAGGCCGAGGAAGCCTGCCGCGCCGCGGCGCGCACGTTGGGCGTTCCCTTCAGCGAGGAGCCGGGCGAGGCCGCGTTCTATGGCCCAAAGATCGACTTCGTGGTGAAGGACGTGATCGGCCGCAGCTGGCAGCTGGGCACCGTGCAGGTGGACTACAACCTGCCCATCCGCTTCGACCTCAGCTACATCGGCGCCGACAACCAGGCGCACCGCCCCGTGATGATCCACCGCGCGCCCTTCGGCAGCATGGAGCGCTTCGTGGGCTGCCTGATCGAGCACTTCGCCGGCGCCTTCCCGCTGTGGCTCAGCCCCGAGCAGGTGCGCGTGCTGCCCATCAGCGAGAAGAGCGAGGACTACGCCAACGAACTGCTGGCGGCGCTGAAGGCCAAGGGCCTGCGCGCCACGCTGGATGCCGGCAGCGAGCGCATCCAGAGCCGCATCCGTGCGGCCGCGGAGGAGAAGGTGCCCGTGATGGCCATCGTGGGCCCGCGCGACGCCGAAACCCGCAAGGTGAGCGTGCGTCTGCACGGCAAGGCGGAGAACGCGGGCGAGTTGGGATTCGATGAATTCGTGAAGGCGGTGGCCGAGGAAGCGACCACCCGAGGCGCCAGCACGCTGGCCCAGCGCATGCTGGCCTGACATCCCGCGAAACCCGGGCAAATCCGCCCAATTCCTGCTTGCCTCCCCCTCCAGCCCGGGCTACCTTGGCGACTCATGGCGTGGGCGCGTGCCCCGCCGATTCGCGACTCGAGGATCGAGACTGCATGTCCCAAGTCCCTTTCGTGCCGACGTGGTTCGCTTGAACGCGCTGTCGGTCCGAGTCGCTCCGGTCAATCCGGTCCAGTCCATCGTCGCCTGCGACGGCGCGTGGCTGTTCAATTCGCTCCACTGCACCGTCGCCTGAGGAAACTGCCATTAGCTCCCTGCCCCCCCGTCGTCCTCCCATGTCGCGTCCCGAGAGCAACTTCGGACCGCGCATCAATGATCGCATCCGCATCACGCCTGTCCGTCTGATCGACGAGAACGGCGAGATGGTGGGCGTGGTGGAGACGGATGACGCGCGTCGCCGCGCCGCCGAGGCGGGCCTGGATCTGGTCGAGATCGCCGCGGACGTGCGTCCGCCGGTGTGCAAGATCATGGACTTCGGCAAGTACAAGTACGAGCTGAGCAAGAAGGACAAGGCCGGCAAGAAGTCCAAGGGCAGCGAAATGAAGGAAGTGCGCCTGGGCCGATCCATGAAGATCGACCCGCACGACGTGGAGATCCGCGTGAATCAGGCGCTGCGCTTCCTGCTCGAAGGTCACAAGGTGCAGATCGTGGCCAGCTACCGCGGCCGCGAGATGGCGCACCGCCAGATCGGCGAGGCCAAGGTCGACGACGTGGTGAAGAAGCTGTGCGAACTCGGCCGCCTGGAAAGCGCGCCCAAGCTCGCCGGCAAGCGCCTGACCGCCATCATCGCCCCCGACCGCGCCAAGGTGGAGTCGTGGAAGCGCAAGCATCCCGATCACAAGGCCAACAAGGCGCCCGAGAAGGCGGATGAGCCGGTGGACGACATGTCGGACGACGAGACGCCCTCGGGCGGCGGCGAACGGCTGCAGATTCCGGCGACGGCTTCGGATCAGGAGTGACGCGCGCCTCAGGGCGTGATGGCGATGGCGCATTCGCGTCAAGTTGTCCACACCGCTTGACACGACATGCATATTCCTGAATAATTATGCCATGTCGAGCGTACGCGCCGAAAGGCGGAGATGGATCGAGCGATTGCTTTCCGATGGCAGCATTGGCAGCCAGCATGATCTGCTGGCCCGGCTGAAGTCAGAAGGCGTGGCCAGCACGCAGGCCACGCTCAGCCGCGATCTGGCCGACCTTGGTGTTGTGAAGGGCCCCGAAGGCTGGCGCATGCCCGATCAGGGCGCACTGGCGCCAACCGACCTCGCCCCTGCCGTGCGCGCATATCTGCTGAATGTGGAAGTGGGCGGCACCATGGTGGTGCTTCGCACGCGCACCGGCCACGCCACGCCGCTGGCGGTCGAACTGGACCGCACGCGCCTCGACGGCTCGCTGGGCACCATCGCCGGCGACGACACCATCTTCATGGCCACCCGAAGTCCGGCCATCGCGCGTTCCATCGCCCGTCGCCTCGAAGGCATGCTGCATGGCGACCGCGCTCGTCGTCCGGCGCGCCGCTGAACCGCATCCATGCACCACCCCCTTCGCACCGTCATCGTCGGCGCCGCCGGTTACACCGGCGCCGAACTCGCCAGCCTGCTCGCCGCGCATCCCGCGTGCGAGATCGTGGGCGTGTTCGGCAGCGAGAAGCGCGCCGCCGAGGGCGAGCAACCGCTGTCGCGCCTGTTCCCGCGCCTGCGCGGCGTGGTCGATCTTCCACTGCGCGTGGCCAGCGTGCAGGCGATCGTGGACCTGAAGCCGAACGTGGTGTTCCTGTGCACGCCGCACGAGGTGAGCGCCGCGATGAGCGAGGCGCTGCTGGCTGCGGAGCTGGTGGTGATCGACCTGTCCGCGGCCTTCCGCCTGCACAATGCGGCGGATTACCCCGCGCACTACGGCTTCGAACACCCCGCCGCGCACCTGCTGCAGCGCGCGGTGTACGGCCTGCCCGAGTTCAACCGCGCCCGCATCGCCGAGAGCGACCTGATCGCCTGCCCCGGCTGCTACCCCACCAGCGTGGCTCTGGCGCTGAAGCCGCTCGCCGCGGCGAACCTGATCCGCACCGATCGCCCGGTGATCGTGGACAGCGCCAGCGGCGTGAGTGGCGCGGGCCGCTCGCCCGCGGTGAAGAGCCTGTTCTGCGAGGTGAGCTTCCAGCCCTACAACGCGCTGAAGCACCGCCACCAACCCGAGATGCGCCAGGAGACCGGCTGCACCGTGCTGTTCACGCCGCACCTGCTGCCGCTTGATCGCGGCATCGTCAGCACCATCCACGCCGAGCTGGCCGATGGCGTCACCGAAACGCAGGTGCGCGCATGGCTGCAGCGCATCTACGAAGGCGAATCGTTCGTGCGCCTGTTGCCCGCGGGCGAATGGCCCAGCGTTGGCGGCGTGGAGCGCACCAACTTCTGCGACATCGGACTGGCCGTCGACGAGGCAACGCGTCACCTGCTGCTGGTGAGCAGCATCGACAACCTGGTGAAGGGCGCCAGCGGCCAGGCGGTGCAGTGCATGAACGTGCGCTTTGGCCTTCCCGAAACCATGGGCCTGCTGGCCGAATTCTCGGAGCAGATGCAGTGACGCGCCCCGTGGTGATCAAGCTTGGCGGCGCGCTGCTGGATGAGCCGCACGCGCATGCAGCCGCCTTCGATGCGCTGGCCGCGTGTGTTCGCGAAACGCCAGCGGTGCTGGTGCATGGCGGCGGCAAGGCGGTCGACCGACAACTGCAGCAACTGGGCCTGGTGTCAGAAAAGCGCGAGGGCATCCGCCTGACGCCGCCAGAGCACATGGATCAGATCACCGGCGTGCTGGCCGGCCAGATGAACGCGCGACTGGTCGGGCTGCTGCTGGCGCGCGGCGTGAAGGCCGTGGGCCTGACGCTGGGCGACGGCTTCATCACGGCTGCCCGCACCACCACGCGCTACGCCTTCGACGCGGGCCGCGTGGGCGAAGTCATCGGCGGCGACATGGCGCTGCTTCACACGCTGCTGAAGGCGGGCTTCGTGCCCGTGCTCTCCAGCATCGCCATCGATGCGCACGGCGACACGCTGAACATGAACGCCGACGAGGCCGCAGCCGCCATCGCGCGCCTGCTGCCCGCCACTCGCCTGGCGCTGCTCACCGATGTGCCCGGCGTGAAGGATGCAGCCGGCCGCGTGATGCCCTCGCTGGATGCTGCGAGCTGCCAGGCCATGATCGAAAGCGGCGAGATCACCGGCGGCATGATCGCCAAGGTGCGAGGCGCGCTGGAAGCCGCCGAAGCCGCGCGCGTGCCCGTGCTGGTGGCTGGCTGGGGCAATCCCGACAACCTCTCGCGGCTGGCCGAAGCCGATGCGCCTGGCACGCATTTTCTGCCTGCATCGAACCAGGAGCCCGCCCGTGCCTGAGCCAACCCGCCGTCTCGGATCCAAGGATCTCACCCGCGTGCTCGACCTGTCTCCAGGCGAGGTGCTGCCGCTGCTCGATCAGGCGCGCCTGCTGAAGAGCGACTACACGCCATGGCGCGACACCTTCCGACAGCGCTCCATCGTGCTGCTGTTCGAGAAGCCCTCGCTGCGCACGCGCGTCAGCTTCGAGATCGGCTTCGCGCGGTTCGGCGGCACCGCGGTGTACCTGGATCACCAGAACAACCCGATCGGCGTGCGCGAAACCGTGGCCGACTACGGCCACAATCTGGAGCGCTGGTGCGACTGCATCGTGGCGCGCGTGATGAAGCAGTCCACCATCCAGGGCCTCGCCGCAAGCGCGGAAATTCCCGTCATCAATGCGCTCAGCGACCTGCACCACCCCTGCCAGGCGCTGGCCGACTTCATGACCCTCGTCGAGCACGGCTTCGACTTCCATCACGATCGACTTGCGTGGGTGGGCGATGGCAACAACGTGTGCCACTCGCTGATCGAGATGGCCGCCACCGTGGGTTGCGGCATGACCGTGGTCACGCCGCCGGGCGCCGAACCCGACGCATCCATCGTGCGCGAGGCGCAGGCGCGCGCCTGCCGCAGCGGCGCGTCGATCGAGATCACCAATGATCCCGCGCGCGTGGCCGGCGCCTTCGCCGTGTACACCGACGCCTGGACCAGCATGGGTCAGGCCGAAAGCGCCGCTCGCCTGAAGGGCTTCGCCCCCTACCAGGTGAACGCGGCCCTGATGGCCACCGCCGGTCCCAAGAGCCTTTTCATGCACTGCCTGCCCGCCCACCGCGGCGAGGAAGTGACCGACCAGGTCATTGACAGTGCCAACAGCGTCGTGTTCGATCAGGCCGAGAACCGCATGCACATCCAGAATGCGCTGCTTCTGAACCTGCTCGCAACGCCAGCCACCGATCCTCTCGCACGCAACGCCCGGGCCAGCGCCCGCGCCTCGGAGTAACACCATGAGCACCATCGCCCCCAAGGCACCGAACCCGTCCGCCTCGAGCCGCAGCAACGGCCCACGCCGCATCTGCGTGGCCTACTCCGGTGGCCTCGACACCAGCTGCGTGATTCCGTGGCTGCGCGAACACTACAAGTGCGAAGTGGTCGCCTTCGTGGCCGACGTGGGTCAGGGCAAGGACGAACTCGTGGGCATCGAGAAGAAGGCCAAGGACTCCGGCGCGTACGAGTGCTACGTGGCCGACCTGCGCGAGAAGTTCCTGACCGACTTCGTGTGGCCCATGGTGATGGCGGGCTGCACCTACGAGGGCCGCTACCTGCTGGGCACCAGCATCGCGCGCCCCTGCATCGCCGAGGCGCACGTGAAGGCGGCGCTGGAGACCAACTGCGACGCCGTGGCGCACGGCTGCACCGGCAAGGGCAACGACCAGGTGCGCTTCGAGAGCACCTTCGCCGCCCTGGCACCGCAGTTGAAGGTGATCGCCCCGTGGCGCGAGACCGCGTGGGAGCTGCGCAGCCGCGAGGCCATGCTGGCCTACCTTGATGCGCGCAAGATTCCCTGCGCCGCAAGCGCCACCAAGATCTACTCCCGCGACGCCAACCTGTGGCACATCTCGCACGAGGGTGGCGCGCTTGAGGACCCGTGGAACGCGCCGCCAGAAGACGTGTGGATGCGCACCACCAACCCGGTGAGCGCCCCCAACGAGCCCGAAGAGGTCATCGTGGGCTTCGAGCACGGCGTACCCGTGTCGGTGAACGGCACCAAGCTTGGCCCCGTGGCCCTGCTCGAGAAGCTGAATGAACTCGCCGGCAAGCACGGTGTGGGCCGCGTGGATCTGGTCGAGAACCGCCTCGTGGGCATGAAGAGCCGCGGCGTGTACGAGACGCCGGGCGGCACCATCCTGATGGAGGCGCTGCGTGGCATCGAGCAGCTGGTGCTTGATCGCGACAGCATGCACTACCGCGAGCAGCTGGCCATCGACTATGCGCGCGTGATCTACGACGGACGCTGGTTCTGCCCGCTGCGTGAAAGCCTGCAGGCCGCCATCCTGTCGCTGGCCAAGCCGCTCACCGGCGAGACCGGCGTGCGCCTGTACAAGGGCACCGCCACCGCCAGCCGCCGCCGCAGCGCGAACTCGCTCTACAGCCACGCCTTCGCCACATTCGGCGAGGACGAGGTGTACGACCAGCGGCACGCGGAAGGCTTCATCCGCCTGTTCTCGCTGCCAAGTCGCATCCGCGCCATGCTCGGCCTTGGGCCGAAGGTGCAGGTGAAGGGCGGGGCCGCGCGGTGACCGCAGCGATCTGGCAAGGCCGTGTGCAAGGTGGTCAGGACGCGCTCTTCCGCTTCGATCGCCGCCTGGTGCAGGAGGACGTGGAGGGTTCGGTGGCGTGGGCCGCGGCCATCTGCCGCGCGGGCGTGATCACCGACGACGAGCGCGCGCGCCTGGAGAAGTCGCTGCGAGAGATCGGCGCGCTGGCTGCCAGCGATCCCGAACTGCTCACGCGCGCCACCGACGAGGACGTGCACAGCTGGGTCGAGCGCGAGCTGGTGGCGCGTGTGGGCGACCTTGGCAAGAAGCTGCACACGGGTCGCAGCCGCAACGACCAGGTCAGCACCGACCTGCGC
>RFQW01000088.1 GCA_009924765.1 Planctomycetota bacterium
AGCAGGTGCTTCGCCTCGGCGAAGTTGGCGTCGATGCCGAAGTCGCGCTTCAGCTCGTCCTTGATGCCGGGCTGGCCCTCGATCTGGCTCAGCTCGAACACGCTCTGCGCGTTGTCGGTGACCGGACCGAAGCTGTCCACCGCGATCGTGACCGGGCCCATGCCCAGGAAGCCGAAGGCGATGAGGCCGAAGGCGAAGATCGGCGCCGCGAAGTCGTACTTCGCGGGCATCAGCGCCTGCACATCGGGGTTCATGCTGGCCCACCAACCCACGGCCATCAGGCCGGCGATGACGAGACCCTTCCAGAACGCCGAGAAGTTGCCGGCCACGAAGCCCGACAGGATGTTCAGGCTGGCGCCGCCCTGCTGGCTGGCGTTCACCACCTCGCGCACGTGGCGGCAGGTGGTGCTGGTGAACACCTTGGTGAACTCGGGGATCAGCGCACCGGCGAGCGTGCCGCAGCTGATGATCAGCGACAGGATCCACCACAGGCTGGAGAAGTGGTAGGTCATCGTGTCCACCGCCACCACGCCACCCACGGGCTGGCCGCTGGCATTGGTCTCGACCACGGCCTGCGCGCCGACGGTCACGGACTCGCTGAACTGGCCGAGCAGCGCCCAGCTGGCGAGGAAGGTGATGCCGATCGACACGATGCTGGTGATCCACACGAGCCACGTGAGCGGGGCTTCCTCGTGGAACTCCTTCTTGCCGGAGTAGCTGGCCTTGCTGTGGGCCTCGTTGATGAAGTAGCTGAGCAGGCTGGTGACGATCATCAGCGCGCGCATCGTGAACAGCCACACGATCAGCTTGGCGCAGGTGACCTGGCCCATCTCGCCGCTGTCGCCGAGCGCCAGCGCCAGGAAGGCGATCAGCGCCACGCCGGTCACGCCGTAGGTCTCGAAGCCGTCGGCGGTGGGGCCCACGGAGTCGCCGGCGTTGTCGCCGGTGCAGTCGGCGATCACGCCGGGGTTCTTCGGATCATCCTCGGGCAGCTTGAAGACGATCTTCATCAGATCGCTGCCGATGTCGGCGATCTTGGTGAAGATGCCGCCGCAGATGCGCAGCGCGCTGGCGCCAAGGCTCTCGCCGATGGCGAAGCCGATGAAGGCCGGACCGACCAGGTTGGCCGGCAGGTACTTCAGGATCACGATCATGAAGAACAGCTCCACGCTCACCAGCAGCAGGCCCACGCTCATGCCGCTGCGCAGGGGGATGCTGAGCACCGGCAGGCCCTCGCCCTTCAGGCTGGCGAATGCCGTGCGGCTGTTGGCGGTGGTGTTGATGCGGATGCCGAACCACGCCACGCCGTAGCTGCCCAGGATGCCCAGCACGCTGGCGGCCAGGATGACGAACAGGTCGAAGCCGCTCTTGTGCTCCAGGTAGCCGAAGTAGTAGATCATGCAGGCGCCGATCAGCACCCACAGCACCGCCAGGAACTTGCCCTGCTGCCACAGATAGCTCTTGCAGGTCTCCCAGATGATGTTGCTCACCGCGGCCATGCTCTTGTGCACGGGCAGCGCCTTCGTCTGCGCGTACTGCAGCCAGCCGAACGAGGCGGCCAGGATGCAGACCAGCAGGCCCAGCATCATCAGGTGGTTGCCCTGAATGACCGTGCTGCCGACCTTGAAGTTGGCCAGATCGATGGAAGGCACCTTCAGGTCGGCCTCGCCGGCCAGCGCGGGGGCTGCCAGCAGGGCGGGAAGGGCAATGGCGGTGAGAGCCGTCAGGCTCCGGGAGAAACGGGTCTTCATTGGATTGGGATCCCTCTTGTGTGTCCGGGAACTCGCGTTCCCGTGAAGGGGCGCAAGGGTAGCGGCCGAGGGGGGTTCTGGCAATGCATGGTCGTGTTCAGAGTGCGGTAGGGTTCGCACATGCTCGGCAACCGCCTTCGCAAGCGCCACGACCAGCTCCGCAAGTGGGCGGCGCGTGCCGGCATCGAGGCTTTTCGCCTGTATGAACGCGATATTCCGGAATTTCCGCTCACCGTGGACTGGTACGCCGGCGAGGTGGTGGCCTGGCTGCACCCGCGCACGCGCGACGACACGCCGGAACTGGAGGAGGCCCACCGGGTGCGCTGCGTGCAGGAGATCCGGGAGGGGCTGGGCATCGACGAGGCCAGGCTGTTCCTGAAGACGCGTCGCAGGCAGCGCCGTCGCCGCGACGGTGGCGAGGCCGAAGGCGACGAGGCGGGGCAGTACGAACGCGTGGGGCAGTCGAACGCCATGCGCGTGGTGTCCGAGCAGGGGCTGAAGTTCGAGGTGAACCTGAGCGACTACCTCGACACGGGTCTGTTCCTGGATCACCGCATCACCCGCGACATGGTGCGTCAGCGCGCGCAGGGCAAGCGCGTGCTGAACCTGTTCGCCTACACCGGCAGCTTCACCTGCTACGCGCTGGCCGGCGGCGCCGCGGCCACCACCACCGTGGACCTGTCGAACACCTATCAGGCGTGGACCGAGCGCAACATGCGCCTGAACGGCTTCGAGCCCTCGCGCGAGCACCGGTTGATCCAGGGCGACTGCGTGCAGTTTCTCGAGCGCGGCCCGCGCAAGAACGAGCGCTACGACATCGTGGTGTGCGATCCGCCCACCTTCAGCAACAGCAAGCGCATGGCCGAGGACAGCTTCAGCGTGGATCGCGACTGGCCGCGGCTGATCGCCACCATGCAACCGTGGCTGGCCGACGAGGCGGTGGTGTGGTTCAGCACCAACTCGCGCGGACTGCAGTTCGACGCCGCGCAGCTGCCGGTGGGGTTCGCCGCGCGCGACATGACCGATCGCACGCGCAGCCCCGACTTCGCCGAGGGCCGCGGTCATCGCGCATGGATGGTGGCGCGGCAATCCACCTTCGATGCGTGGAAGGCGCGGCGCGGCGCGCGCGGATCGCAGTCCGATGCCGCCACCAACGAGCAGGCCTGAGGCGCGCTCAGTCGCCCAGATGCAGCAGGAATTCCGGGTTGTCCGGCAGGCTGGCGAACGGCTTGTCGTCGGCCTTGCCGTCCTTCAGCTTGAAGCGCAGGATCTGCTTGCCTTCGCGGCTGCCCACGTACAGCCAGTTGCCCTTGATCACCAGCGCCGACGGCGCCTTCAGGCCGCCCTCGCCCTTCTTCACGAAGGTCTCCACCGCGCCGGTTGCCAGCGTCACCTTGAAGATGCTGTCGCAGCCGTTGTCGCCGATGTACATGCTCATGCCGTCGGTCGCGAAGGCGACCTGGATCGGGTGCACCAGTCCGTTCTGTGCATCCGCCACGATCTTCGTGCGTCGACCGGTGGTGGTGTCGTACACGCTCACGCGCGAGCCGGTGCGGTCGCATACATACAGCTGGCCGTCGGGGCCGAACGCGATGCCGCGCACCTCGGCCACGCCTTCGGGACTGCTCGTGGCGTTTGGAACCACCACGCCGGGTGCAAGGTCGGCAAGATGCGTGAGTGCCGGCGGTGGTGACAGCGGTTCGCCGGCGTTCGGCTGACCCAGGCCCACGTATCGCGTGACGGTGTTGGTGTCCTGGTTGCTCACGTACACCTGGCCCTCGGCGGAGATGGCCATCTGGTAGGCGTGCACCATCGCGGGGTTCTTCGGGCCAAGTTCCACGAAGTTGCCCACGAAGGGATACTGGCCGTTCGCGTCCTTGGCACCGAAGTGCAGGATGCGCGTGTCCTTCGAGTACGCGTTCATCACAAGGAAGCCGCCGCCAGGAAGTGGCGTGAGTCCGCGCAGATCGTGTGGCGCGAGTCCGGCGGGACCATCGGGAAGCGGCGCGTTCACCGGGCCCTTCAGTTCGCCTTCGCCAGTGAGGCCCCACACGCCCTGCGGCTTGCCGTCCTCGCCGTGCATGGTGAGCAGCCACTGCACATCGGTGGGGTTGGCAGTGTGATCGTGCGTGCGCTTGTCGGCCTTCTTGCTCTTCTTGTCGTCGTCGCTGCTCGCGGGCGCGCTGGATGCGGCATCGGTTGCAGCCGCGGCTTCATCCTTCCTGTCCTTGTCGTGCTTGTGCTTGTCCTTCTTGTCGTCATCGGACGGCGCGGACTGGACGCTCGCCGGGACATCCGCCGCGACACGATCGTCGTGGTGGCGGTCCTTGCGCGACGGCTTGCCGTCACCGCAGCCGATCAGGACCGCCAACAACAGCAGGCTGGATGCGGCGAGCGGTGAGCGCAGGGGGCGGATCGATGGGCGCATGGGGAGAGTCTCCGGCGGTTGAGGCGATGCGGCGAACAAGGCGCGAAGATACTCTCTCGCCGAGAGGAATCCCATGAAGCACGCACGCAGAAACCTGTTCGTCGCCGCAACGATCGCCGCAGCCTTCGCCGCCACGGCGCTTGCGGACAAGGAAGCGTCGCTGATGCAGACGCTGACACACGGGCCGCGCAGCAACCAGGGTTCGCACGAGCAGCTTGGCAGCAGCTTCGAGCAGCTGTTCCACTTCTGGTTCATCCTGCGACTGGTCATCGGTCTGGTGCTCAGCGTGGGCTTGTCGATCGTCATCGCCATGCACCCGCGTCGCAGCACGCGACTGGATCCGCTGAGCGACCTCGAGGAGCGCAAGACGCTGGTGCTGCTGGGCATGGTCGGTGCCGTGGTCGCCGAACTGGTGAGCGTGGACAGCACCATGGCGCTGGTGGTGTTCGGCATCGGCGGCCTGATCCGCTTCCGCACCGTGCTGCGCAACCCCAAGGTCACCGGCAAGGCCATCCTGGTGGTGCTGCTTGGTCTGGCCTGCGGTCTTGGCCAGTTCGCCACGGCCATCTTCGTCACCGCGTTCGCGTGGGGCCTGATCATGTGGCTCGAGAGCCACATGAGCGCGTTCGTGAAGGTGCGCGTGGGCGACAAGATCGATCTGGGCGAGGCCTACTCGGCGGTGCTCGACTACATGCACGCCAAGCACTGCCGCGTGAAGAGCAGCATGATGGTCGACGCGAAGCACCAGATCGCGGCCATGATCCACTTCCCCTCGCACATCGATCCGAAGGCGATGGCGGCCGAGCTGAAGGCCGCCTTGCCACGCGCCGGCGATGGCTGCGACGTCGAGGTCGAGGTCGAGTGAGCGTCGACGGACGCGCGCTGCGTGGCGGCCTGGGGGTGCGTGTGCGCGATGCGCGCGTGCAGTTCCAGGGCACCGACGCGCTGGCGAACGCGTCGGTGCACATCCAGTCGGGCGAGTTCCTGTCGATCGTGGGCGATTCGGGCGGCGGCAAGACCACGCTGCTGCGCGCCATCGGCGGGCTGCTGGCGCTCACGAGCGGTTCGATCGACTTCACCGATGTCGCCGGCGCATCGGTTCAGGTGGGGCCGCGCGATGTCGGCTTCTGCTTCCAGGAGGGGCGGCTGCTGCCGTGGCGCACGGTTGCCGCGAATGTGGCCTTGCCGCTGGAACTGGAGGGCGTGGGCAAGGGCGAGCGTCTGGATGCGGCGCACGCCATGCTGGAGCGCATGCGACTGGTGGGCGTGGAGCGCAAGATGCCGAGCCAGCTTTCGGGTGGCATGCGCATGCGCGTGGCCATGGCGCGCGCGCTGGTCACGCGACCGCGCCTGCTGCTGCTGGACGAACCCTTCGGCGCACTCGACGAGTTCACGCGCGTGGCGCTGGATGAGGAGCTGCTTTCGCTCGCGCGCGAGAGCGGCGCGACCTGCGTGCTGGTGACGCACTCCATCCAGGAGGCGGTGCTGCTGGCGGATCGTGTGCTGGTGCTGCGCGGGCGGCCCGGCGTGTCGCAGACGCCCATCGCGGTGTCGCTGCCCAGTCGCGACGAGGATGGCCGCATGAGCCTGGAGTTCGCCAGCCTGTGCGCCATCGTGCAGCGCGAGTTGCGCGCGGGATCGGAGCGTGCGGCATGAAGCGCAGCCTGCTTGTCGCCATGCCGCCGCTGCTGGTGCTGCTGATCGCGTTGCTGCTGTGGGAGGGCGTGGTGGCTGCATGGAAGTTGCCCGCCTATCTGCTTCCGTCGCCGTCGGCGGTGGCGCGAGCCTGCTGGGAGGAGCGCGCGCGGCTTGGCGCGGGCACGCTGCAGACGCTGATGGCTTCCGTCGGAGGATTCGGCCTGGCCGCGCTCATCGGCGTGGTGGCGGGCAGTGCGCTCGGCAGCAGTCGCATGCTGCAGCGCGGCTTCTATCCGCTGGCGCTGCTGTTCCAGATGGTGCCGCTGGTGGCCATCGCGCCGCTGCTGGTGATCTGGCTTGGCTACGGCCTGCGAAGCACGCTGGCCGCGGCCGCCATCGTGGCGGTGTTTCCGGTGCTGGCCAGCACGCTCGACGGCATGCGCGGCACCGACGCGGGCCTGCGCGAGATCTTCGGCATCTACCGCGCGGGTCGCTGGGCGCGCTGGTGGAAACTGGAACTGCCGTCCGCCGTGCCCTCCATCGTGACCGGCTGCCGCGTGGCGGCCGGCCTTGCGGTGATCGGCGCGGTGGTGGGCGAGTTCGTGTCGGGCTACGCCGGCGATCAGGCGCCGCTGGGCATCGTGATCACGGCCAGCATGCGCGAGGCACGCACCGACCTGGTGTTCGCCGCCGTGGCGTTGAGCGCATGCGTCGGTTTCCTGCTGTTCGGTATCGTGAGCGGTCTCGGATGGCTGCTGCTTCGAAGGTGGCACGCCAGCGCCGTGCAGGAGAATTGATCATGCGAATGCGTTCCATCATCGTCGGTCTGCTCGGTCTCGCATCCATCGCTGGATGCGGTGATGCCAAGCCCGCAGCACCCGCACCCGGTGCACCGACGCGCATCCGCCTGCAGCTGAACTGGGTTCCCGAGCCGGAGTTCGGCGGCATCTATGTCGCGCAGTTCGACGGGCTTTATCGCGATGCGGGCCTCGAGGTGGAGATCATCAAGGATCCGGGTGGCGCCGCGGTGCCGCAGATGATCGATCAGGGGGTGTGCGACGCGGGCACCATCAGCGGCGACCAGATCCTG
>RFQW01000089.1 GCA_009924765.1 Planctomycetota bacterium
CTTGTTCAGACGTGCGTTGAGAAGAATGTCGCGTCCGTGCGCCATCGCGGCAGTCTAGTGCGCGGGGCGCTCACTCGCCCGTGGTCACGCGACCCGCCGCGGTTCGCGTCCACGCGCCCTTGAGCAGCTTCACGCGGTCGGCGCACGCATCGCGCACCGGCGTGATGGTGCACGTATCGGTGGAAACATCCACCGAATACTGACCAAGCTCGTCGGCGCACAGCTTCGACTCCACGCGATTGCGGAAGGTGGCCGCGCTGCCATCGAAGGTGTATTCACCCACCACCGGTCGCTGCTTCGGACCCGGGCGGTCCAGCACCACCAGCCCGGTGTCCTCGCAGGTCATGGTCACGCCATCGCTGTTGCGCCACGAGCCGGCCAGCGCGCTGCTGGCCACGCGCGGTGGCGGACTGCTGCACGAGGCAAGCATGACGAGCGTCGCGACGACGATGGAGAGCTGGATGCGCATAGGCGGGAATTCCGTGGACGGTTCGAGGGACGGACAGGCGCGGGAGTGCCTGCGGGAAGCGGACGGTACAAGGTAGCGACCAGCGTCGGCGGACTGCACCCACGCAGAGCCACGTGCGCGCAACCCAGGCGCCCCTTGCCAACCCCCGCCGTCAAAGCGCTTTGTGTGTCCATCGCGCCGGCGGCCGCATACGCCGAAGCCCGAGAATTGCGCCGCCACGAGGCCTGAACCCAATTTCTGCATTGACACTTGTGTTCGACCACGATCAATCCGATGGTGGGTGTGTTGGGTGGGGTCACCCAACGGATGCAGTTTCGCGAAGCCCGTCGCTCAGGGAGGAGCCGGCTCGAGGTGGGCCGGTTTCTCTCGTTTTTGCGCGGCATCATTCGTTCGGCATGGGCGGCGACTCCGGTCGCGGCATGAAGCGGTCGCGTTGCACCAGCGGCTGCGCATCAGCAGGCGCACGCACGCCAAGATCGATGAACTCCGACACGCCCTCGCTTGGTGGCAGGTCGCGCACCGGCTCGCGCAGCACCTGTTCGTGAAGCAACCGGTACAGCGCCCGGTCATCCAGATGATCGGTGCGAAGCAGGTAGGTGCCCAGATCGGCCAGCGTCTCGATCACCTCCCACAGCTGCTGCTGCAACGCACGATCGCTCAGCTCCGCTTCCGGCGGCATCTCCACTCCCACTTCCTGCAGCTGCTGCATGTTGGTGGTCATGGGCGCCTGCTCGAAGTCGTAGTGCAGCGTCCAGTACATGCGGTCGGTGCAGCCGCCCCGCTCGCTGGCCTGCTGCACCAGGCGATCGATCTCCGCCTCCCGCCGCTCCGATGCCTGGGCCCGAAGCCCCCGCCGCCGCGCCCTGCCACCGCCCCGCTCTTCCTGGGTCATGATCATGTGACCTCCCTTCGTGGCGGCCACCCTATCGGCGTCGCCGCACCCCTCCGGAATCAACGGCCTTTTTTCCGAAGCAAATGCGGGATTCCGGCGCGGCGAGAAAAAAGTGCGATCCCATGACGTGTCACACCCTCGGATCGCGTTTATATCCATTGAAGAGAGCGCCGGCCTGGCCGGCCTGATCGCTTCGCGTCGCCGCAAGTGACGCACTGACTCGCTTGCCCTTTCAGAAGGGGTCGTCATGCACGCACATGGCGGCCCCTTCTTGTTTTTGCGCGCATCGCGCGCGCCGCGCACACCTATGATCCGCGGCTCGGCGCCACGCGCCACCACCCATGCTGCTGGTCGCCACCGATCTCTCCAAGTCCCACGGCCTGCGCGAACTCTTTCGCGGCGTGTGCATCGGCGTGAACACGGGTGACCGCGTGGGCTTCATCGGCCCCAACGGCGCCGGCAAGAGCACGCTGCTGCGCATGCTGGCCGGCCTGGAGGAACCCGACGACGGCACGGTGCGCACGCAGCGCGGCACGGTGATCGTGTACGTGCCGCAGCGCGACGACTTCGATGCGGGCCTCACGCCGCGCGCCGCAGCCACCGCCGCGGCGATGAAGGCCGCCAGCGTGCACGGCGACCACCACGAAGCGGAGGTGCTTGGCGGCATGATCCTGGGCAAGCTGGGCTTTCCCGAGCCGCGCATGGACGAGCCGGTGGAGCGCCTGTCGGGCGGCTGGAAGAAGCGCCTGTCGATCGCGTGCGGCCTGTGCGAGGCGGGCGGCGCGCCCGACCTGCTGCTGCTGGACGAGCCCACCAACCATCTCGATGTGGAAGGCATCCGCTGGCTGGAGCAGTTCCTCACGCGCCCCACCAACGACCTGCGCGCAGGCGCCTGCGTGTTCATCACGCACGACCGCACCTTCCTGCAGCGCGTGGCCACGCGCGTGGTGGAACTCAGCCGCGCGTATCCGCAGGGCACGCTGACCGTGGACGGCAACTACGGCGAGTTCCTTCGCCGTCGCGAGGAATTCCTGGAATCGCAGGCGCGCGCCGAAGCCGCGCTGGCCAACGAGGTTCGCATCGACGACGCGTGGCTGGGTCGCGGCGCGCAGGCGCGGCGCACCAAGGCCAAGGGCCGCATCGAGGACAGCGCCGAGCGACGCGAGGAACTGCAGGCGATCAGCGATCGAAACGCCGCGGCCGATGCGGGCGGCGCGCGCGTGGACTTCACCGCCAGCGGCCGCCGCACGCGTCGACTGGTGCAGGCCACCGGCATCGCCAAGGGCTTCGAGGGGCGCACGCTGTTCCGCAATCTGGACATCGAACTTGGCCCCGGCGACCGCATCGGCCTGATGGGCCCCAACGGCAGCGGCAAGACCACGCTGCTTCGCGTGCTGTGCGATGGTCTGGCCGCCGACGCGGGCACGGTGCGTGCGGCCGATCCCGCCCCGCGCGTGGTCATCCTGCGTCAGCAGCGCGTGGACATTCCGCCCGACACGCTGCTGCGCGACGCCATCTCGCCCATGGGCGACAAGGTGGATTTCCAGGGTCGCATCATGCACATCACGGCGTGGAGCCGGCAGTTCCTGTTCAAGGATGCGCAGCTGCTGCAGGCGGTGGGACAGTTGTCGGGCGGCGAACGCGCGCGTGCGCACATCGCGCGCATGATGCTGGACCCGGCCGACATCCTGGTGCTCGATGAGCCCACCAACGATCTCGACATTCCAACGCTTGAAGTGCTCGAGGAAGCCGTCGACTCGTTCCCCGGCGCGGTGCTGCTGGTCACGCACGATCGCACCATGCTGGAGCGCCTCGCGAAGACCATCGTGGTGATCGGCGCGCCCGACGCCAGCGTGTCGGTGGTGGCCAGCCTGGATCAGGCGCTCACCGCGCTCGAACGCGCCGAACGCAGCGCACAGGAACGCGAACGCGCCGCGCGGCCCGAGCCCGCACGCACCACCCCCGCCGTTCCTGCACCGCAGCGCAAGACTCGCCTCAGCTTCAAGGAGCAGCGCGAACTCGACGGCATGGAGGCCGCGCTGGAATCGGCCGAGAAGGCGCAGGCCGCAGCCGAGTCGAAGGTGGGCGACCCCGCCGTGGCAGCCGATCACACGAAGATGGCCGCCGCATGCAAGGCACTGGAAACGGCGCAGGCGGCCGTGGCTGCGCTGTACGCCCGCTGGCAGGAACTGGAGTCGAAGCGCAGTTAGCGCCACGGCAGCCCGCGCAGCCCTTCATCTCGCGCTGCTTATGGGCAGTCGCGGCCCCCGAAATCGACCCAATTTGGAGGAAGGAGATTGCCTGTGCCGCGATTTGGGCGACAATTATCGGTACGGTGTCCTGCCACACCGATCGATGACCTCGCATCCACACTGACCGTGCAAGCCAACCGCCGAAACATCGCCTTGATCACCGCGCCACGAATGCGCACTGCGCTCGCTGGCGCACTGCTCGCATCGCTCGTCGGCCCGATGGCGCTGGCCGGTGCCATCGTCACCTACACGCAGAACTTCGACACGCTGCCGACCTCGTCGACCTCGGTCAGCAACACCGGCGCGATCAACCTGCAGGCGTCCATCACGCAGATCTCGGCCACCAACGCCACCTGGCAGGCTGCGCGCATCAGCGGCACCAACACCACCGCGGTGCCGTTCAATGTGGGCACAGGTTCGGGCAACACAGGCGGGCTCTACTCCTATGCCACCAGCGGCAGCAGCGACCGATCGCTCGGGCTGTTCGCCAGCGGCACCACTGTTCCCGCGGCCGGACTGGCGCTGGTCAACACCGGCACCACCATCGTCAACAGCGTCAACATCTCTTTCACGGGCGAGCAGTGGCGCTCGCCCAACACCGGCGGCGTGGTGAACACCACCAGCTTCGCCTACGGCTTCTCCTCGAACACGGCCATCACCGACGCCAACTTCCTCTCATCGAGCGCGATGGTGGCCAATCCCGCCGGCGATCTGGTGAGCGGCGCGGCCACCACCAGCGCCGTGTATGGCTCGCCCGCCGAGGTTTCGAACAAGGCCTTCACCATCAGCAATGTGCTGTGGAAGCCGGGCGAAACGCTGTACATCCGCTGGCGCGACACCGACAACACGGGCGCCGACGCAGGCCTGGCCATCGATGACCTGACGGTGGTGGGTTCGTCCGACGGTGATGCCGATGGCGACGGTTTCGCCGATCTCGTGGACAACTGCCCCGAGGCCTACAACCCCACGCAGATCGACTGCGATGGCGATGGCGTGGGTGATGCGTGCGCGTTCCTGCAGGGTGCAACCGATCTGAACAGCAACGGCGTGCCCGACGCGTGCGACTATGCCGGCGGCGACATCGATCTGAGCGGCAACGTGGACAGCGGCGACGTGGCCCTGGCGTTGCTCGACTTCGGTCCCTGCCGGGGCTGCGCCAGCGACATCGACGGCAGCGGCGACACCGACGCCGGCGACATCGCTCTGATCCTGTTGAGCTACGGCGAGGTGCCCTACAGCAGCCCCTACCGCTTCCGTTTCACCGTGCCAACTGACAGCCTGATCCCGGACATGGCCGGCTCGCGCGGCGTGGTCAGCAACTGGGCCACCGTGAGCTACAGCAACTGGTACTCCAACAGCACCAAGAACACCTACGGCAGCTGGGGACCACGCTGCAAGGGCATGAGCGTGCCCACCGCCGACATCCTGGCGTGGCCACTTGATCTGCGTCGCCAGCGGCTTTTCGCCTTCGCGCAGCGCTACATCGGCCTTCGCTACCAGCACCATCACCTGCCGGAATGGGATCCACCAGCCGACTGGCCATGGGATCCGGCATGCACGCCGGCGATCACGCCGGGCGCCGACTGCAGCAACTTCACCGGATGGATCTACAACTGGTGCTACGGCATCCAGGTGGACACCGACATCGACGTGCAGGCGGTCGAGACATCGATTCCCCTCACCGGCGGTGGCACCGCCACCGTCGAGCGCATCAACAAACCGTCGGGTGGCTTCAACGCGTTGGTGGCCACGCTGCAGCCGGGTGACCTGTGCTACGTGTACTCCTCCAGTTCCAGCACCACGATCGTGCACGTGTACATGTGGCTGGGCACGGTGGGCTCAGGCCCATCCGCGCAGCCGCTGGTGCTGGACGCCACCAGCTCCGAGCCGAACAACTACTACGGCGCGCGCATTCCCTGCGGCGTGCAGATCCGGCCATTCACCTCTGACAGCTGGTACTACACGCGCTTCTCGCACGCGCACCGCCTGCTCAAGTGATCGGCGATCAGGGCGCGCGCAGCCGCTGCACGAACAGCGGCAACGGCTCGCCATAGGCCATCTTCCAGCGCGGCAATTCCAGCGCGGGCGACGCGTCGGTGGCACTGGGGCCGTCGGCGATCACCGCCAGTCGATAGCCCGCATCCGCGGCGGCCTTCACCACGCGGCCGTCATACGAACCGAACGGATACGCGATGCACTCGACCGGGTGGCCCAGTTCCTGCTCCAAGCGCGCGCGCGAATCCCGCATCTCGCTCGCCAGGCGCGCATCAGGCACCTGCTGCAGGTTGGGGTGCGACACCGTGTGACTGAGCACCTCATGGCCGCCGGCTTCAAGCGCCTTCACGTCCGACCAGGCCAGATACCCCGGCGCGCCCACCGCCCCCGTGTACACGAAGAACACCGTGGGCATGCCGCGCGGATCCAGGTACTGCCGCGCGATCCACATGTCCTCGCCCCAGCCATCGTCGAAGGTGATCATCACCGGTCGCGGCGGCAGCGGCTCGCCATGCTCGCGATGCGCCTGCAGCTGCCGCATGGTGATCGGGTGGTAGTGATGGTTGCGCAGCCAATCCATCTGCGCCTCGAAATCGGCGGGCTTCACCACCCACGGTGCCCAGTCGCCGGGCGCGCCCCAGTCGCCCACATGGTGGTACATCAGGATCGGCACGCGACAGGCCTGCGCACGGTCCGCCGCCGCATCGGTGCGCCACCACAGCACGCCGCACGCTGCAACGGCGACGACGATCCAGGCCAACGCCATTCCGCTGCGTCGAGCCAACGGATGGCGAGCGATGGACGCGTTGGCCGCGGGCATTCGGAGCATTGTGCCAATTCCATGCAGTCACGCAAAGGCGTTCGCCGGCGTCGCTTTTCCGACCGCCGCACCCCACAATGCCCCCATGCAGAGCTTCATCACCTTCCTCGGCTTCGGCGTGGCCGCGTGGGCGCTGTGGAAACTGCTGCGTCGACAGGAGGAAGCCGATCCCGACTTCGAGCGCTCGCTGCAGGCCGACGAGCGCCGTGCGCGCGGCAACCGCGAGGCCGCCGCGCGCGCCTCGCTCGAGCATGACGAGGCGGTGAAGGCGCAGCGCGCCGCGCAAGGCACGACACCGCCCACGCCTCCCGGCGAATCCTGATTTCCTCCGTCGGCTCAGACCGCGATGAAGTCGTCGTTGCCCGGAATGGACAGGTACGCCAGCGTCTTCTGGCGCATCACCACCATCTCGCGCTGCAGGCTGCGACCGGGGCACGCGGTGTGCGCGCTGGCCCACTCCTGGTGCGT
>RFQW01000090.1 GCA_009924765.1 Planctomycetota bacterium
CACGGAGGCCATCTGCACCCAGGTGGTGCCGCCGTTGTTCGAGATCTCGGTCACGAGCGGATCGTCGGTCGTGGTGGAAGGCGACACCAGATAGAAGGTCTGGTACGACACCTCGGCAGCCTGCGCACTCGACAGATCGAACACCGGGCTGGTGAGATAGGTCGGTCCGCCATCGAGATCGTTGCAGAACACGCCCGAGCCGGACGGAGCGCCCGTGATGAAGCACTTGCTGGTGGTGCTGGGTGCATTGCAGCCGCGACCGCTCGGCACCGCCCACGCCCAACCACCCGAGCCCGAGGCCGGCGAACCGGACACCACGAATCCGCCGTCGGTGGAGGTGAAGTCCTGGCTCACGAGCACCGCATTGCCGCCCGGCGTGATCGACACCGTGCTCAGCAGGCTGGCGGGTGCCGCTGCGGGGCTGGTGACCGAGGAACCGGTGGTGGTCTTCGCCTCCACGTAGAACTGCAGCGTGGCATTGCAGCCTGCGGGCGGGAAGGTGGCCTTGTAGTTGTTGCCACCGGTGCTGGTGAGCGCGTAGCCCGTGAAGGAGCCACTGGTGCCTTCGCGGCACCACAGCTTCTGCGTGCCGGCCTGCACCGTGCCGGTGACCGGCGTGATGGTCACGTCGAACTGGTCGCCGCCAGCCGGGTTCACCGTGCTGGGAATCGTGCCGGTCGTGATGGTGAGCAGGTTCAGCGCAGGCGCCGCCAGGCTGTGGTTGCCGAAGCCCTGCGCGATGCGGGCATAGTTGGGCGAGCCGTCGCCGATGTTGTTGTTGCCGCCGTTGCTCACGGCATCATCCAGCGTCAGCACGTCCACGGTGATGTCCGTCCAGATGTCGCTCTGGCCCGCGTGCAGCGGAACCGAGTTCACCATCAGCTTGGACATGCGGAACAGGTAGTCGCTGGGGTATGCGGCCTTGAACAGCTGCGCGGTGTCCCACACGCAGCCCGACAGCATCTGGCCCCAGCTGTGGATCTCGGTGCCGCAGCTGCAGGTGGTCTGGGTGCCGGTGCAGGTGTTGCTTGCGTTGCGGATGCCTGACGAGCAGGTCTGGAAGCCGTAGCCAAGCTGCGACTCGCCGGACATCAGCACGCCCATCACGTCGCCGAAGCCTTCACCGTACTGATTCTGGCCGCTGCCGCCGCTGGTCACGATGTGGTGTCCGTACTCGTGCCACACCACCGAGCTGTAGCCCGTGTTGTTGCAGCCGCCGCCCGACGAGTAGAAGTTGATCGAGCTGCCGTTGTAGAACGCGTTGCAGGTGCCGGTGACGCCGTTGTTGATCGTCATGCCGAGCTGCGATGCGATGGTGGGGTAGCTCGGGGCAACCGACAGCACCAGATCGCGCACGCCGTTGGCCGCGATGTAGCTGTCCACTTCGGACAGGTAGTACTGGTTGCTCGCCGTGTTGTACAGGAACGTGCCGGTGGCACCATCCGCCACACTCTGCGACGCGACGGTGAGCAGGCTGGTCTTGTTGTCGACCACCGTGAAGTACTTGCCGCCCATGGACGGTGCGATCGTCTGCGCGGCCGTGCCGCTGTAGGGGTAGACGATCTTGCCGGTCGAGTCGGCGTAGTAGGTGGTGCCGCCGATGGTGGCCTTGGCGTAGGGCATGGCCACGGTGGTGGCGGCGGTGCACGCCGCTGCCTTGGTGCCAGGCGTGGAGATCGCGTTGATCTGCGCGGTGGCGGTGCCCTGATAGACCATGCTCTCCTGGAACAGCACGGCGCCCGAGTCGGCGTCGACCACGAACTGCACCTTCTGGTAGGTGGCCGGGTCGCCCAGGTCCGAGGTCGCCACGAACTCGACGCCGAGCTTGGGCTCGGCGTTGTTCGCATCAACGCCCGCCCACACCACGTAGCGTGGCGAGGTGATTTCAGGCGCGTTTTCGAACTGGCCCATGGCGTCGCTGCCGTAGGCACTCACTTCCAGATTGGCCGTGCTCAGGTCGCGGTTGGCCATGCTGGCCGGGAAACTGCCCAGGTTCTTCAGCGTGCCGCCTGCCAGCACCATCGGGAAGTTGCTCTCGTTGCCGACCAGGCCCCACACGTAGCTGCGGAACACCGGCACGCCACGCACCTGCTGGCTCCAGTACACAGCCGTGAAATCTGCGCCATCTTCGAGCGTGCCACCGAGCGGAAGGATGTGTGCGCCGTCCTGGAACGGGCCCACCGGCATCAACTGCGTGAAGGGAACGCCCCACAGCTCGCTCCACTTCTTCATGAAGGCCGTCACGCTCTCGTCAGGCGAGTTGCCCCACGAGAACTGGCGACCCCACACGCGACGCAGGTGCGTGCCGTTCTCCAGAAGTGCACCGCCCGGGAAAGCCTGCTCGAATCGCTCGCGGATCGAAAGCGGGTCAACACCACCGTTGTTGGTTGTTGCGCCACCAAGACCGCCTTGGTTGGCTGTAACGCCGGCGAAGGCGGTTGCAGCCAGGGCGAGCGATCCGATCAGAATGGTTCGGGCGACGTTGCGCATCTTTCTGGATTCCTTGGGTGAGAAGTGGGTGCTGAATGGGAGCCGCCACATTGCTGTGTCGTGGTGAAGCGGGACCCGTTTGCCGTCACAATGTGCCCCGGATGCGGACTTGAACAAGTGTCGGTGTGAAATGTTTCACAAATTACGGAACACTCTTTGGGCCTGTGGTGAGTCAGTGAGCCCTATAAGTAAATCGAAGTTTTATCCTCGATGGATGGAAAGTCTTGAAAGGCCACGCAATACGTGGAAAGTTGCAGTTCATGAGTAGCTGAGCAGAAGCACCGCGACATCGCCGCTGTCCACGCAGCCACTTTGATCCAGGTCAGCGATGCTGCCGTCGCAGATGCCGAACTCCAGCAGCATCACGGACAGGTCGCCACCACCCACGATCCGGTCACCGTCCAGGTCGCCGAACGGAGCGGCGGTGCACACCACAGCTTCGATGGCGAAGTTGTCCACGGCAGCCTTCACCTGGCTGTCGCCAGCGCCCAGGTCCTCGGCACGCACCTTGATGCGCATGGTGGCGGAGGGCGTGACGATGTTCTCGAGGCGGTAGGAGCGGTTCGTCCAGTTGTGGCTCTGGTAGATCGTGTCAACCGTGAGCCAACTCGTTCCGCCGTCGCTGCTCACCTGGATCGTCAGCGGATCCTCGCTCGGATTGGCGCCGGTGTTGTTGCTGAGGAAGGTGGTGATCCCCAGCATCAGGGTCTCGGCGCCCTTCGCATCGAACACGGGCGACAGCAGTTCGGTGTAGCCGCCATCCATGTCGTTGCAGCCGCTCGTGAGGGTGCCGGTCACGTAGCTCTTGTACGAGCCACCCAGCGTGTTGGGGCCGTTGCAGGTGTTGCTGGTGGATGGTGCGATGCGCATCCAGCCGCCCTTGGATGGGCCCAGATTGCCGGCGGTGGTGAAGTTGGTGGTGGTTCCATCGAAGTCATCCACCAGCACCATCGCGGAGGAGATCTGGCTGATGGCGGACAGCAGTTCGGTGGGCGCGTTGGTCGGGCTCGTGATGGCCGTGCCACCGGTGCTGCTCGCCTGGAAGTAGTACTGCACCGCGCTCTTGCAGGTGGTGGCGGGGAAGGTGGCGCGGTAGCTGGTTCCGCCAAGACTGGTGAGCGGCAAGGCCGTGAAGGCGCCACTGGAGCCCTCGCGGAAGAACATCTTCTGCGAGTTCGCCAGGATCTGGCTCGAAACAGGCCGGATGGTGAGGTCGAACGTCTGGCCGCCCGATGGGTCGATCGAGGTGGGCAGCGCGTTCGGGAACTCGATCAGCAGCAGGGCGATCGAGGGTGACGAGAGGCCGTGCCTGTTGAAGGCCTGCGAGATGGCGTTGTAGTTGGGCGTGCCGTCGGCGATCACGCCGTTGCCGCCGTTGCTCACCGCATCGTCCAGCGTGAGGTAGTCCGCGGTGATGTCGGGTCCGATGTCGCTCTGACCCGCGTGCAGCGGCACCGCGTTGATGGCCAGATTGGCAAGCTTGCTGCGATAGGTGGTGGGATAGGTGGCCGCGAAGCTGTTGCGCAGATCCCACACGCAGCCGGAAATCACCTGGCCCCACGCGTGGATCTCGGTGCCGCAGGTGCTGCCCGAGGCGCTTCCGATGCAGTTGTTGGCCGCATTGCGGATACCACTCGAGCAGTTGCCCGAGAAGAAGCCCACGCCCAGCAGGGGCTCGTCGCTCATCAGCACCGCGATCACGTCACCCATGCCTTCGCCGTACTGGCCTTGGGCGCTTCCGCCCGAGTTCACCACATGGTGGCCGAATTCATGATGCACCACGCTGCTGAAGCCGGTGTTGTTGCATCCGCCACCCGCGGCGAAGAAGTTGATGCTGGCGCCGTCGTAGTAGGCGTTGCACGAGTCGGCGATGTTGGTGTAGATGGGCCAGGAGGTCTGCTTCGAAATGGTCGGGTAGTTGGCGTTGGCCGACAGGATCAGGTCGCGCACGAAGTTGGACTGGTAGTAGCAGTTCACCTGCGCCGTCTGCAGTTCGATCGGCGTGTTGTTGAAGGTGAAGTTGGCCACGCCGCCATTGGCCACGCTCTGGCTGGACACGGATGAGAGGGCGTTGCCGGCCGCGTCGATCACGCGGAAATAGCGGCCGGCAAGCGTTGGCGCCACGGTGGTGGCACCGGTGCCGCTGTAGGTGGCCGCATACGCGCCGTTCACGTCCGCGTAGTTCACGGTTCCGCCAACTGTCACGCCCGCGTAGGGCATGCCCTTGGTCACTTCGGCGGCGCAGGCGTCGGCCTTGGGACCATCGGTCACCTTCACGTTCACGTTGCCGCTCACGGCGCCGTGCAGGATCAGGCTTTCCTGATGCAGGATGGTGCCGTCGGCCGCATCCACCACATACAGCATCTTGCGGTGATTCTGCGGGTCCCACGGGCCACCGCCGGTG
Organism: Planctomycetota bacterium; assembly: GCA_009924765.1. GTDB lineage: Bacteria > Planctomycetota > Phycisphaerae > Phycisphaerales > SM1A02 > SYAC01. The sequence continues at coordinate 4,895 of RFQW01000090.1, forward strand.
GCGGTGAACTCCACGGCGAGACGCGGCGACTGCGCATCCGTGTCCACGCCGGCCCACACCACGTAGCGCGGGGAGGTCATGGTGGGGGGCGCGCCGAACTGCGCCATGGCTTCGCGCGCGTACATCGCGGGATCCAGCGCCGCCGGATTCAGGTCGCGGCCGATCAGCGTGGCCGGGAATTCGTCGCCGAGCGCCTTCAGCGTGCCGCCGGCCAGCACCATGGGGAAGTCGGCGTCGTTGCTGACCAGACCCCACACCAGGCTGCGGAACACGGGCACGCCGCTCACCTGATGCCGCCAGTAGACAGCGGTGTAGGAAGCGTTCTCGCCGGTCTCGTCGTACATCAAGCCAAGCTGATGTGCACCATCCTCGAAGGGTCCCACCGGCTCGAGCTGCTCGAAGGGCACGCTCCACAGGGTGCTCCACTGACGCAGAAAGTTCTCCGCGCTGTCGTGCGGCGAGGCGCCCGAGGAGAACTGGCGACCGAACACGCGGCGCAGCTGCCCGCCGACATCGATCAGCGAGCCGCCCGGGAAGGTCTGCTGGAACCGTTCGCGCACGTTGCCGAGGCCGGGCTGCACGCCCGCCATGGCGGCCTGCAGAATCGGTGAGCTGGGTGCGATCGCGAGCGCCGAGGCGGTGAGCGAGAGGGCGGCGATCATCACGGAGCGGGCAGCGTGGCGCATGTTCATGGATTCCTGTTCTGCGGAAAGTGACGCGAGACAACAGCCTCCGGCCACACGATCGTGGCCAGGCACAGCACTCCCAATTGTGCCCCTGAGGCCCTGCTTGGACAACCAAAGGCACCAATAATGGGACACATTTTCAGATTTCACCGGCACGGGCCGAACAGGCGCCACTTTGGAGCGGGCCGGCGCACGCCGCGGCCTGAAAGGGGACGCAGCCACCAAACGGCTATCTTGCGGTTTCGGCTTGCGGGAACCCGCCCGCGCCGTGCCTCGACGGCCGATCCACGACCATGTCCAAACAAGCCCGCGAGCCCGAGATCGAGAACCGCAAGGCGCGCCACGATTTCGAGATCGGCGAGACCTTCGAGTGCGGCATGGTGTTGCGTGGCAGCGAGGTGAAGAGCATCCGCGCAGGTCAGGCCAGCATCGCGGAGGGATTCGTGATGGCGCGTTCGAACCCACCCACGCTCGAACTGCACGGCGCCCACATCGCCGAGTACCCGCCAGCCGGACGCGATCGGCAGCATGTGCCCACGCGCGTGCGACGCATGCTGGCCCATGTGAGCGAGATCCGGAAACTGGCGCTGGCGATGCAGGCCAAGGGCTGCACGCTGGTACCCCTGAAGATCTACTTCAAGAACGGCGTGGCCAAGCTGCTGGTGGGCGTGGCCACGGGTCGCAAGAAGGGCGACAAGCGCGCGGCCATCAAGGAACGCGAGACCAAGCGCGACATCGAGCGCGAGATGGGCCGTCGGCGCTGAGGATCAGGGGGACGGCAGGAAGATGCACTTGCCCTGATCGTCCGGTCGCTGGCCCTCGATGCAATCCACGACCACCTTGGCCACCACATCGGGGTGCATCGTGTTGTGCGGCGGAACCACCTTCTCCGAGAAGTTGTTGCGCAGCGCCCGGGTTTCCACGGCGCCGGGATTCACGGAGAAACTGCGGATGCCGCTCGAGCCTCCTTCGCGCGCCACGCTGCGGGTGAGCGAGTCGAGCGCCGACTTGCTTGCCGCATAGGCGAAGAAGCCCGCGAATGGATCGGTCGATCCCATGGTGCCGATGTTCACCACGCAACCCGACTTCTGCTTCTTGAAGTGCGGCCAGCAGCGCGCGATCAGGAACGCGGGGCCGAAGGTGTTGATGAAGAAGCACTGCTCGAGCATCTCCTCGGTGGTGCGCTCGATGGGCATCATGGGCGCAACGCCGGCGCAGTTCACCAGGTTGTCCACGCGTCCGAAGCGCTCGATGGTCTGATCGACCACGGCATGGGC
>RFQW01000010.1 GCA_009924765.1 Planctomycetota bacterium
GGCCGCGAGAAGGATTCGCTGCGTCACGCCAAGCCGGTCAGCGAAGGTGGAGCCGGCGAATTCACCGTGAGCGTGGCCACCGAGTCGATCCTGCGCCGCGTGGTGGCGTGCGCCGAGGATCTGCCGCCCGATGCGAGCGAATTCGATCTATCAGGCCTGACGCCCATCACCGGCACCAAGGTGCGTGCCCCGCGCGTGGCCGAAAGCCCCGTCACGTTCGAGTGCCGCACGCTGCAGGTGATCCGAACCAATGCAGGTCAACCCGGCGGCGGCAACATCGTGCTTGGCGAGGTGGTGTGGATGCACGTGGACGAGGCGGTGATGGACGAGCGCTATCGCGTGCACGCCGATCGTCTGCAGGCCGTCGGTCGCATGGGCGGCTTCAGTTACTGCACCACCCACGACCGCTTCGACGTGCCGCCAGGCCTGGCCGCCCTGCGTCCCATATGAGGGACGGGGGTCGTTATTGGAACCGACGACGCAGCGAGCCTTCGCGCCTTGCGCGACACCGCCCACCCGCACACGTCAGCCGTTTCGCCGCGCAAAGTCGCGCATGAAGTCGGCCAGCGCCTTCGCGCCCTCGACCGGCATGGCGTTGTACATGCTGGCGCGAATGCCGCCCGTGCTGCGATGCCCCGCCAGTCCATCCATGCCGTTCGCCGCAGCCTCGGCCACGAACGCCGCATCGATCTTCTCGTTCGGTCCGCGGAACAGCACGTTGATCGGGCTCTGGCACCAGCGCTCGGCGTGCGCCTTCCAGAAGCCGCCGCTCTCGTCGATCGCCTTCAGCACGGTGCCGCTTCGCTCGGCGGCCAGCTTCTGCATGCCCTTCACGCCGCCGTTGCGCTCGATCCACTGGCACACCAGGCCCACCACGTGGATGCCGAACGTGTTCGGCGTGTTCGGCCGGCTCTCGCCCTTGTCGAACTCGTCGTAGCGCAGCATGCTGGGCAGTCGGCGGCACTGCTTCTCCAGCAGGTCGCGGCGGATCAGCACCATGGTCATGCCGCTGGGGCCCAGGTTCTTCTGCGCCGCCGCGTACACGAAGCCGTGATCCTTCAGGTCCAGCGGTTCGGCGAAGATGTCGCTGCTGGCGTCGCGCGCCAGCCATCCACCCGGCGCCGCCGTGGGGGTCACGGACCACTTGGTGCCATCCACGGTGTTGTTGCTGCACCAGTGGTGATAGGCGGCACCCGCGCTGGGTTCGCTTCGCCCTCGCGTGGCGTGCGGTTGAACGCGAACGGCGTGCCGTCGAAGGTGATGTTCACCTTGCCGACCATCTTCGCGTCGGCGATCGCCTTGGTCGCCCACAGGCCGGTGTCAGCGTAATCCGCGTGCCCGCCATCGGGCAGGAAATTCAGCGGCAGCATGCCGAACTGCAGCGTGGCGCCGCCCGGAATGAACAGGCCGGCCCAGTCCGAACCAGCGCCCGCCACGCGCATGAACGCCGCGTGACTCTCCACCAGCAGTCGATCGAACAGCGGTCCGCGGTGGCTGTGCTCCAGGATGCCGATGCCGCTGCCCCACAGATCGACCAGATCCTGCTGCAGCTGCTGCAGCACATCCAGCGGCAAGGCCGCCGGGCCCGCGCTGAAGTTGAACACGCGGCCACTGGCCATGGGGCGAACGGGTGCATTTCGACGCAGGGATTCAACGGTGCTCATGCGCGCCTCACGATGGTGAAAAGGCCTGCACTCAGCACGGCCGGGTTCTTGCGGATCGAGGTCAGGTGCTCATCGTTGGGCGCCTGATCCAGGTGGATGCGGGCCATCGCCGCTTCGCCACCCTCGTAGATGATGTTCTCCATCTCCTCCACGTTGATGCCGGCCTGGCCCAAGGTGTAGAAGACATGCGCCAGCACGCCGGGGCGGTTCAGGTGCCGCACGCTCAGCAGCGTGGTGGCGGGCGTCTGGCGCGCGCGGTTCACGCAGTTGGGCGCGGTGCCCTTGTCCAGCCACTCGCGGATCACGCGCACGCTTTCACTGGCCACCGCATGGGCGGCCTGCTCGGTGTTGGCGCCCACGTGGAACGTGCCGTACACGCCCGACAGCTTCGCCAGCGGATGGTCGAACGCGCCGCGATCCTTCTCGGGCTCGCGCGCGAACACGTCCAGACCCGCGCGGATGCCGCGATCCTTCACCGCAGCGGCCAGCGCGCTCTCGTCGATCACGCGTCCGCTCGAGATGTTCACCAGGATCGCGCCAGGCTTGAGCGCGTTCATGAACTTCTCGCCCACCAGGCCGTCGGTCTCCTCGTTGGTGGCCACGCACACGCACACCACGTCGGCCAGCTTGGCCAGATTCACGATGTTGGCGCAGTAGTGCACGCCCGCCGCATCGGCCTTCTCCTCGGTCAGGTGACGGCTCCATGCCACCACACCCATGCCGAAGGTCTTCGCGCGCCGCGCGATCTCCATGCCCACCTGGCCCAGACCCACGATGCCCATGGTGCGCCCATGCAGGCCGGCGCTCTTCATGAAGTCGGCGCGATCCCACTTGCCCTCGCGCATGCGCATCACCTGATCCGGCACGCGGCGATCGCACGCCAGCACCAGCGCCCACGCCAGCTCCGCCACCGCATGCGCGTTGCGCCCGGGGCAGTTGCTCACGAACACGCCGCGCTTGCTTGCCGCGGCCAGATCGATCTCGTCCACGCCGGCGCCCGCCTGCACGATCAGCGACAGTCGCTGACAGGCCTCGATGGCCGCGGCCGTCACGGCCGTCTCGCGCACCACCAGCACCTCGGGCTGCAGCGCAGCGAGGCGTGCCGGAAGATCGGCGGCGGTCAGCTCCGGCTCATGCAGGGTTTCGCAGCCAAGATCGCGAAGGGACTGCAGGCCCGCTGCCTCGAAGGCATCGGCCACCAGGATGCGGGCCGTGGCGCGGCTGCCTGGCATTGGCGCATCGTTGCGGCGGGTGAAGGTCGTCATCCTGTGATTGTAGTGCAGCGCGCCGCGATTCCAGAGGGCACGGACCGCGCCCCGTGCCTCAGCCGTGATGGTGCAGCCACAGCCCCGAACGCACCCGCGGCTCGAACCAGGTGCTGCCGGCCGGCAGGCGCTCGCCGGCGTCCGCCAGCAGGGTGAGTTCCCGAACGGGCGGGTGTGGAAGCACGATCACAGATCCCCACGCACCCCCCGCCAGCAACGCCTGCAGTTGCATCACGCGATCCTCGCCGGGCCGGTTCGCCGTTGCCGCAAGCGCATCCGCCCCCAACACCGCACGCAGCAGCGCATCCAGTCGACCCGATTCGGTGGCATCGGCGAGCGTTGCCCCGAGCGGGGGCGGCGGAAGCCTGAAACGCATCCAGGCTGGCGCGCCATCACGCAGCACACACGCATCGGCGAACCCGGCTGCGGGCATGCCAGGTTCGGCCACCATCTCCGCATTCGATTGCAGCCAGGCATGCCATGCCGCATCGGCGGATGGACGCACCAGGCGCGGCGACCATCGCGCAAACACCTCGTTCAGCGGAAGCAGCATGCACAGCACCGGGTCATCGGGCTGCAGGTTCTGCAAGCGATGATGCCCCTCGAGCACATAGGCGCTGCGAACCTCGGCGAACGCCGTGGCCAGATCCGCCGCACGCCGCCCGCTCCACAGCGTGTGCGTGGCACCGTCGCCCGCCACCACATGGAACAGCGGCCGATCGTTCACCTCGCGCTCGAACAGATCGGTGATCACCTCGTTGGTCTCGAACCCCAGGATCACCGAGTCCACCTGCGCTGCGCAGCGCTCGGTCAGCAGTCGCCACTGCGCCGCGTCCTCGCCGCGCGCATGACGATGGGCTCGAATCACGCCGTTGGTGAATGCGTCGGCGCGAACGCCGGCCACCAGGCCGCAATGTTTACGACCCCCCTTCACCTGCCGATGCATGTACACCGTGGGCTCGGGTTCCTGCAGCAGTGCCTTGTCCGCCCGCAACGAGGCCAGCTTGGCCGCGCCCTCACCGGCCATGGCCGCCTTCACCAGCGCCGCCAGACTCAGAGGCAAGCGCCCCGCCGTCTCCAGAATCTGGTCCGCCGACAGGTGCTCCATGCGCTCCAGCGAAAACTCCCGCGCCTTGGCGGCGGTGGGACGGGTGGCACGGAACGGAAGGATCGGAATCACGGTTTTTGGGCCTCAGGAGGCAGTCTACGGGGTATGCGAGCCCCCACGGGGGTCTGGCCAGGTCCGAATGTTCCGGCTGCCAGCCACCCCATCTCCCCGCTTCTGCACCAGTTCGCTTCAGTCGCCTTCCGAAGGTGCCGACCTCCCCTTCGGAGCCGGCATCGTGCCGACCCCAGTGACCGACAGCCAAGATCTGCCATTCGCACGAGGTGTTGCATGCGTCCCATCTTCAGCCAGCCGTCCGTTGAAGCCAACATGACCCCGTCCGCTCCATCCGTGGAACGGGCCAACGCGGGCGCCGCATTCGAGCGTCTGGCCACACGCCTGCGAACCGCCGGCCTCGTGTGGGCGCAAGCGGAGCCCGGTCATGTGCGATGGAGTCTGGCGGATGACTTTCTCACCTCGCTCGTGGCCGAAAGCGCATGGATCCGTCGACAGGTGGATGACGCCGCACAGCGCTGGATGAACGGCGCGCCCACCACACCCGAGCAACCCATTCCCGGCTGCTGGCTGCTGCCTTCGGCCTCGCGACAGCGATCCGATGGCGTGGCGCGCGGCGTGGCGATCGCGATCACGCGCAAGGCGGTGGGCTCGAGCGGCAGCCTTCGGGCGCTGTGCCAGAGCGCGCACATGGATTTCGAGCTCACCCGCGATCTGCTGCGGAGCGAGCCCATGGTGACGACACGCGAGATTCCGCGCCTGGCGGCCATGGTGCGTCTGCTGCGTCCGGTGGCGCTGCGCCCCACGGGCACCCCTGCCGTGGAAGCCCTGCTTCGCGCGGTGGAAAGCACCCATCGCTGCGTGCGAGGACACAGCGAACGAACCGCACACCTGGCCGAATGTCTGGCGAATGCCGCGGGCATGACCGCCGGCGAATGCCGCACCGCGCGCATGGCCGGTCTGCTGCACGATGTGGGCAAGATGGGCATCCCGGAGCAGGTGCTGAGCAAGCCCGGCTCCCTCACCGCCGAGGAGCGTTCGCTGGTGAACATGCACCCCGAGATCGGTCATCGCATCGTGCAGGGTGTTGGAGGCCTGGAACACGCGGTTCCCGCGGTGCTGTGGCACCACGAGCGCTGGGACGGGGCCGGGTATCCGCACCGCCTGTCGGGCGAAGCCATTCCGAAGATCGCGCGGGTGATGGCCATCGTGGACAGCTACGACGCCATGCGAAGCGACCGTCCCTATCGACAGGCACTGGCGCCCGAGCATGCGCTGCGAGAGATCCATTGCGGCTCCGGCAAGCAGTTCGATCCGGCACTGTCGCAGGTGTTCGTGCGGCTGCTTGATCAGCAACCTGCACTTGCCGCGTGACCCGCGCGCATGCCACTTGCGCTCCGGCCATGATTGCGACAAAATGCCTCGCATGATGTCGATGGTCATGGACGACCTGAACGATCTGCGGCGGCTCGAGCTCGGCGCTCACGGCCTGCCCGCGTTCGATCGTCTGGTGATGCAACTGCGTTGGGCGGATGAACTCACGCGCGCCGAAACCGCGCAGGTGCTGGATGCCGACCCCGCTCGCGTGCTGGCTGCCGAAATGCGTCTGCGTGCATGGATCGCCGCCCGCGCGCCGGCAGCGGTCTGAGCGCCACCGATCAACCGTAGCTCAGCATGATCAGCGCCACATCGCCGTAGTCGACGATGCCGGTGCCATCCAGGTCGGCCTGGCAACCCGTGCAGGGACCGAAGTCGATCAGCGCCAGCGCCACATCGCCGAAGTCCACCAGGCCGTTGCAATCGAGATCTTCGGCCGCACAGGCCGGCACCGTTTCCACCTTGATGCGAAGCCGCGCGGCCTGGGCCAAACCCAGCGTAACGAAGGCGTTTTCCTTCGCATAGAAGACCGGATACTCCCCCGCCTGCTGCTGCACGATGGTGAGGGCGCTGGCCGCGAAGAACACGCGGCCCGCATGCAGGCCCTGGCGCAGGTACGCCTGGATGCCGGGGTCATTCACGTCCACCGTGAAGCGCATGACGCTGTCGGCAGGCACCAGCGCGCCCGGCGCCAACCCCGTGATCGAACCCGTGGCGAAGTTCTTCGGTTGGAACCCCACGCGCGGATTGTTCGACACGTCGCTCGGCGTGCCGGCGGCATCCACCACCGCAGCGAACGCGTTGCGCACGCCCGGACTCAGGAAGTTGCCGCTGCCGGTGAACGCCGTGTCCTCGGCGAAGGTGGCGGCCGAGTAGCCGCCTCGGAAACCGACGCCGAAGAGTTCCACAGGCTGACCCGCATCGGCATCCACCGTGCGTCGCGCGTCGGTGGCGGGCAGGAAGGTGGTCCAAGCATCGGGCGTGGGGTCGTAACGGAACACCTGGTTGTTCTGCACCTGCAAGGTGACTTCCGCGCCGGTCACGCGATATCCAGCCGCCGTGCCGCCCGGCGGAATCGCCAGATCGGTGTCGAAGGCAAGCAGGATCTGCCCATCACGCGCATCGAACTGCGTGGGCACCTCGCGATCGCTTCCGAACACGCTCATGGTGGCGCGGGCGCCCGCCGAACTGTTGAATGGATACATCCAGCGATCAAGCTGCGGCTGGTCGAACAGAACATCGAACTGTTCGGCGAATGCGGGCACGGCCAGCGCGACGGCAAGCAGGATGGAGGGCGCATTTCGCATGGCGTCAGGACAACAAACCTATACTCCTCCCCTTGCCGATTCCACCACAGAATCACGATTTTCGCACCCGAAAGGCCTTCACGCTGGTGGAGTTGCTGGTGGTGATCGCGATCATCGGGCTTCTGGTGGCATTGGCCGTCCCCGCGCTTGGCAAGGTGCGCAACAGGGCCGGCGCCATCCGCGATCTGGCCGCCCTGCGCGGCGTGATCACGGCGTGGAACCTGTACGCAACCGACCAGAAGGGCTGGCTGCTGCCGGGCTTCTACGGCATGTCGCCGCTCAATCCACTGCCCGCCTTCTACGAGGATGGCGAGCCGATTCCCGCCGACGTGTACGGCAATCAGCGCGCCGTGGTGGCGCGATGGCCCTATCGACTGTCGAAGTACCTCGACCACGACGCGCGCCACCTTGCGGTGAACAGCGAGATGTCGCAGGTGGATGAGTGCAGTCAGGGCGACCTGATGAAGCAGCTGTACTTCGGCAGCCTGTATCCGGCCTTCGGCATGAACACCATGTGGGTGGGCGGCGATCAGGAGCGCTACGGCTTCATGGCGTCGGACATCGGCGGCAAGCCGAATCCGTTCTACAACTTCTACGCATCGCGCCTCACGGGCATCAAGCACTCCGAACGCATCACCGTGTTCGCCAGCAGCCGCACCAACCAGAACGCCTGCGCCACCGGCACGGTGCGCGAGGGATACTTCCGACTCGAAAGCCCGCAGTGGCTCGGGCCGCAGTGGGCCACCAGGTACGACGACACGCTGGCCAGCAGCAGCGGCAATGTCAGCGCGCGCTGGAACGGCCAGAGCGCCGTGGCCACGGTGAACGGCGGCGTGGAACTGCTGCCCTTCGACGAGCTTCGCGACATGCGTCGCTGGGCCGATCAGGCCACGGCCTTCGACTGGAAATTCAGCCCGAAGTAGGCGGTGCGGCAGGTGTCGCGGGCGCGGCGGCGGGTTCTGACGACGCCGGCGCCGACGGTGCAACGGGTGCTGCGGGAGCGGGCGCCGCCTCCGGAAGTTCAGGCTTCACGCCCAGACCCTGCGAAGGCTGCGCCGCCGGACCAGTCACGGGCATCTCGAGACCCTTCAGATCCTCCGGCTTCAGCGGCTCGCCACTGCTCGACACCGGATAGTTGCCCACCTCGCTGCCGTTGTTGAAGCCCCAGCCACCCCAGCCGTCGGTGGCGGGCGCGCCGCGTTGGGCACGGTCAGGATGTCGCTCCAGTCGATGCGCGCCTGACCAAGCTGCGTGCCCGTGGCGAACGCCAGATCCACCAGCGCGATCTGCCAACCTGCCAGCGCGTTCACTTCGCGGCTCTGCGCATCGCCCAGGCGACTGGCGGCATCCAGCACGTCGATGCTGTTGCGCAACCCCACGTCGAACTGCCGCTTCTCGGCCTCATAGGTGCGTCCCGCCAGGGCCGTCTCCAGGCGCGACGCCAGGATGCGCTGCCACGCGTTCTCCAGGTTGTCCATGGCGTTGAACACCTCCTGTCGAATCGCGAGTCGACGCTGATCCTTGGTGGCCAGACGCTGCAGTCGCGTCAGGATCGCGCTCTGGATGCGGTTCTTCGCGGCCTCGTTGCCTGGCGGTGTACTGGTCCGCGTCACCCAGCGACTGCCACGCATTGCCCATGTTCGTTCCGTAGCCGAAGTTCTGATACTGATAGTTCACCGTGAAGAGCGGCAGCGCGGCGTTGCGCTGCAGATCCACGTTGGTCGCGTCGATGGAGAGCTGCAGCTCCAGCTCCAGCATCTCCATGCGGTTCTCGATGGCCTTGGTCGCGAGCGTCTCGGGATCGAACTTCAGGCGCACCGGGCTGGGCGGCGTGGCCGTTGCGATGTAGGTGGGCGAGTCCATCGTCAGGTTGGGATCGTTCATCAGGCGCTTCAGATCCCGCTGGCGAAGACGCAGGCGGTTGTCGGCGCCGATGATGCTCTCGATGGTGCTGCCCACGCCGCTCTCCGCGCGGATGGTCTCGATCTCGGCCACCTCGCCCGCGCGTACGCGACGCCGTGCGCGCTCCAGCTGCGCCACGGCCAGGTCGTACTGTTGCTGGCGCACCTCCAGCTCGCGCGCCGCGGCGTACAGGTTCCAGTAGGCCTTGTCGGCGTTGGCAAGCAGGCGGATCGCCTCGAGCTTGGTGCGCGCATCGGCGATCTGACCGTTCAGCCTGGCCACGCGGATGCTGGCGGTGTTCGCCTCCACGCCCGCGCCACGGAGAAGGGGCTGTGCGATGCTGAACTGCATGCCGCCCTGCGTGTCCTGCGTGATGCCGTCCGCAAAGCCGATCAGGTCCTGACTGGCCATCTGGGACACGGCGGACATGTTCACCGTGCCGCCCGTGGCCAGCGGCACGTTCAGACCCACGCTGGCATTGTCCTGGAGACCGGCATTGCCGCTATCCAGGTTGCTGAACACGTTCTGATCGTTGCGGGTGTAGTTGGCCGTGATGCTCGACTCGAACTTGGCCATCTCCACGCCGATCGCCGCCCTCGCCAGGGCTGGCGCGAACGCCTGCACCTTCAGGTCCAGGTTGCGCTGCAGGGCGCTGCCACGCACATCGGCCAGCGTCATGTCCACCTGTGCGGGTGGTTGCTGACTGGGCAGACGGTCCGCGGACAGCAACTTGCTGGCTTCGCTCAGCGTGGTCACGGGGCCGGTGCTCTCCTTCACCGGATCGAAGGTGCCCATCTCCTTCAATCGCGCCTCGGACGAGGTGTACGGCGTCTCCGCATCGCGGAACAGGTCGTTCTGACAGGCCGCCGCCGCAAGCGACAGCGCCGCGCACGCGACCCCGCGCCAGGGCTTCATGCGTTCACTCATGGCGCAGCGCCTCGATCGGGTCCAGTCGCGACGCCTTGATCGCGGGGAACATGCCGAACACCACGCCCACACCCGCGCTGAAGACGAACGCCAGGGCCACGGCCCACGCCGGCACGCTGGCGTTCTCCATCTTGGCGCCAGGAATGCTGCTCACCGCCAGGGCGAACGCCTGCCCGATGAGCACGCCCACCAGTCCGCCCACCAGGCACAGCGTGACCGCTTCCAGCAGGAACTGCAGCAGGATGGCGCTCGGCGTGGCACCCACCGCCTTGCGCAGGCCGATCTCGCGCGTGCGCTCGCTGACGCTCACCAGCATGATGTTCATGATGCCGATGCCGCCCACCAGCAGGCTGATGCCCACGATGCCGCCGGCCACGGCGGTGATGCCCGAGGCGATGCTCTTGAACTGATCGATGAACTGGTCGATGGCCTGCACACGGAAGGTGTCGGGGTCACCGGTGCCCAGACCGCGCACCTTGCGCAGCACGCGCGTCATCTCGGCGCTGGCGTCCTGCGCCTCCTCCGGCGACTTGGCCAGCGCCACGAAGCGCATGAAGAAGTCGCGATCCTGGAACTTGCCCATCAGCGGGAACGGAATGAACACCTCGGCGCTGATGGTGTTGAAGCCCGTCATGCGCTCGGTGATGGTCTCCACCACGCCCACCACCAGGAAGCGCCGGCCGCCGATCAGCAGGTGCTGCCCCACCGGGTCACGCGGCAGCTGCAGGTCGCGCACGGCCAGATCGTTGATCAGGCACACCTGCCGCTCGTTCACGATGTCCTGATCGCTGAACGGTCGACCCATGATCACCTGACGGTTCTCGGTGGCGTGCCACGCGGGCCAGATGCCGGTCACGCTCACGCCGTCCAGCTGCTCGGCGTCGCTCTGCACGCTCAGGCTGGTCTCGCTGATCGGGGTCAGACCCTTGAGCGAGGTGCACTGGTCGCGAAGCGCGATCGCCTCCTCGCTCTTCAGGCGGATCTTCTCCCACGGAAACAGGTTCTTGGGCACGCCGTCCGGTCGGCTGGGCCACACATACAGGCGCGCGGCGCCGAAGGTCTCGAACTCGCTCAGCACCTTCGTTTTCAGGCCGGTCAGCGCCGCGATGACCGCAGTGGTGCTGGCCACACCCACGATGATGCCGAGCGCGGTGAGAATGCTGCGCAGCTTGTTGGCCCAGATCTGGCGAAGCGCCAGCCGCACGTTCTCGTAGTAGAAGAGCGGGTTCAGCATCAGGCCGCGCTCCTTCGCGCAAGGGCCAGCGGACCCACGGCCGCGTCCTGCTCCGCGGGCAGGTCGCTCAGCACCAGACCGTCGCGCAGACGCACCACGCGCTCGCAGTGCGCCGCCACGTCGTTCTCGTGCGTGACCATCAGCACCGTCTGGCCCTGCGCGTGAATCTGCGCGAACAGCGCCAGGATCTCCTCGGTGGTGGTGGTGTCCAGGTTGCCGGTCGGCTCGTCCGCCATCAGGATGCGCGGCTTCGCGATCAGCGCGCGCGCGATCGCCACACGCTGCTTCTGACCGCCGCTGAGCTGGTTCGGTCGGTGATCCATGCGCTTGCCCAGGCCCACGCGCTGCAGCGCCTCCTCGGCAAGCTTGCGTCGCTGACGCGCCCAGCCCCAGCCCTTGCCGCGCGCGTACAGCAGCGGCAGTTCCACGTTCTCCAGTGCCGTGAGTCGCGGCAGCAGCTCGAAGCTCTGGAACACGAAGCCGATCTCCTGGTTGCGAACCTGCGAGAGTTCGGCCGCATCCAGCCCGCTCACCTCACGACCGCCAAGGTGATAGGTGCCCGCGGTGGGTCGATCAAGGCATCCAAGCGTGTTCATGAGCGTGCTCTTGCCGCTGCCCGAACTGCCCATGATCGCCACCATCTCGCCGGCATGCACGGCCAGATCCACGCCACGCAATGCATGGATCACCTCCACGCCCACGTGGTAGACCTTCGTCACGCCGCGAACCTCGATGATCGGCTCTGCCATGCGGTGACCTCAGCGCATGCCCCGGCGGCCGCCGCCACCGCCACCACCCATGCCCATGCCACCGCCCTGACCACGCGCGCCTTCGGCGGCGGCCCAGCGGCCAGCATCCTTGGATGCGTCTTCCTTCTGCACCGCTTCACCGTCCTTCAGCTTCTCCAGCACGCGATACGGGCCGGTGATGATCATGTCGCCGGTCTTCAGACCATCCTTCACCAGCGTGTCGGTGAGATTGCTGGTGCCCGTGGACACCGGCGTCATCACAGCCTTGCCATCCACCACGCGGAACACCACCTGCGTCACGCGGCGGCTCTTCTGCACAAGCGGATTGTCCTTGATGCCCTGCGGAAGATCGTTCACCGGGCGCTCCACCACCGCCTGGCTGGGCACCAGCAGCCCCTCCTGACGCGCGATGTCGATGTCCACATTGCCGGTGAGGCCGCTGAAGATCTGTCGACCCTTCAGGTCCAGGTTCACCAGCACCTTGAAGCTGCCGGTGCCGTCCTTCTCCAGCGTGCGCTGCAGCGCGATCTCGCTCACCTTGCCGTCGAATGGGTCGTCCTTGTACGCGTTCACGTACACCTTGGCGCCCTGATCCACCGCCACGCGCGCGATGTCGGTTTCGGCAACCTTCGAGTTCAGGCGCATCTCGCCGAGATCCGCCACGGTCATGATGCGCGTGCCGGCGTTGTTCATGGTGCCCACCACCACCAGTTCGCCCACCTCGGCGGCCAGATAGGTGATCAGGCCATCGATCGGGCTCATGATCGTGGTTCGACGAACGGCCTCGCGTGCCTGCTCGATGGTCGACTCGCTGGCCGCCAGCGACTTCTCCAGCTGCGAGATGGTCTTCTCGGCGGCCAGTTCCTGGCTCTCCATGTCGCGCATCCTGGTCACGGCATCGTCGAGCTGCTGGCGGCTCACGTCGCCCGTGTCGTACAGCGCCTTCTGTCGAGCCAGCTGCGCCTTGGCGTTCTCCAGCGTCTGCTTGGAGCCCTGAATGCGGCTGCGCTCGGCCTCCAGTCGAAAACGCTCGCCGTCACGACGCGCCTCGGCGCTGGCCAGCGCCGCCTGCAGATCGCGGCCGTCCAGCTTCACCAGCACATCACCCTTCTTCACGCGCGCACCTTCGCGGTGCGGCAGTTCCAGGATGCGCGCGCTCACCTCGGCGCTCACATCCACCTTGCGCTTGGGCTCCACCACGCCGGGCGCGCTCACGCTTTCCACCAACACGCCCTGCTTCACCTCGGACATGCGAACCTCCGTCACGGCGTCGCCGCCGGAACGCATCATGAAGGCCGCCGAGACCAGCACGACGCAGAGCACGATGCCGATGATGAGGTACTTTCGCATGGGTCTGTTTGAGTCCGAGAACTTTTTGAAGAGCCGCGGTGGTTGAGGTTACTTGTTTCGCCCCAACCTCGTCTTGGTTGCACGCCACCGCCGGTCTTCGCCAATGCAAACAAAAGCCCCCGGGTCCCTTTCGGGGCCCAGGGGCGAAGAGTCAAGATCAGGCTGAGGCGTTCTGCGCGGGGCGCAGGCCGCGAATCAGCACGGGCCAGTGCTGAGCAGGATCAGCGCGACGTCGCCGAAGTCGGTCTCGCCACTGCCGTCCAGATCGGACGGGCA
>RFQW01000091.1 GCA_009924765.1 Planctomycetota bacterium
CAGGATGCAGGCATCGCGTCGGCCGCGCTCACCACGGCTGAGGGCGTGTTGGCGCACGAGATCACGGTGTTCAAGGACGTGCTTCGGATCGATGTTCAGACCCGGACTCCGGGCGTCGATTTCCCTTCGGCGTGGCTCCACCGCCTCGAGCGTCAGGTGGATGGCGTGGGTTACTGGATCGTGTCGCGTGAACACCTCATTGCCATGAAGACGGCGACAGGCCGACCGAAGGATCTGGAGGATGTGCGCGTGCTCTCGCGCCCCGATGGGGCATGAATGGGGCGGTCGCCGTGGCCGTGGTGGGTTCCAACTCCCAAGCCCCTCGGCGCTCGCACGCCGGGGGGCTTTGTGTTGGCGCCAGATGACATCGGGCGGGCTCAACGCCCAAGCTGGCCCGCGAGCGACGGCAGCGCGGTGACCGGCAGCGCCTCGATGCCCGGCCGCATCATGAATCGATCCTTGCCCTGATGCACCACCCACAGTCTGTCGAGATGGAGGTCCCGCTTCGCGATCTCCATGGACTTGCTCACCTGCGGGGCTTCGGTGCACTTCACCTCGATCCCGAGTCGGCGGTTGCCTCGCACCACCAGCAGATCAAGTTCGGCCCCCTGCGGGGTGGCCCAGTGGTGGCACTCTGTGCCTTTCGCGCCCAGAGCGTGCACGGCCTGCTCCACCACGAACCCTTCGAACGATGCGCCGACCTGCGGACGCTCCCGCAACTGTTGAGGGGTCGATACGCCCAATACCGCGTGCAGCATGCCGCAGTCGCGAATGTAGACCTTGGGCGCCTTCACCTGCCGCTTCGCGATGGAAGCCTCCCACGGCCGCAGGATCCGCACGGCGAAGAATCCCTCCAGCGTCTCCAGCCATCGGCGCACGGTGGCCTCCGATGTGCCGAACGCGCGCGCGAACTCGGAGGCGTTCCAACGCTGCCCGTGCCAGTGTGCCAGCATCTGCCAGAAGCGGCGCAACTCGGCGGGCGGCATTCGCAGGCCCACGTCCAGCACGTCGCGCTCCAGATAGGTGCGCAGGAAGGCCTCGCGCCATTCCATGCTCGCGGCATCGGAGCGGGCGGTGAAGGATCGTGGAAAGCCACCTCGCAGCCACAGCCGGTTCCAGGCCGATTCGCCCACCTCGTCGATGGAGAGCCCATCAAGATCATGAAACGCGATCCGCCCCGCAAGGCTCTCGCTGCCGCGGGTGGAAACCTCGGGAGAGGCGCTTCCGAGCAGCAGAAATCGTGCCGGCAGAGGCTTGCGGTCCAGCAGCGGCCGCAAGGGCGGGAAGATGGCAGGCAGTCGCTGCACCTCGTCGATCACGACGAGCCCGCGAAGACTCGACAGGATCGGTTCGGGGTCGGACAGCAGGCGCAGGTCGCGCTCCGACTCGAGGTCGAACACGCGAGACGACGTGCCGAGTTCGCGGGCGAGGTTCGTGGCCAGCGTGGTCTTGCCGACTTGGCGGGCACCCAGCAGGGCAACCGCCGGAAACGAGCGAAGCAGACGTCGGATCGTGCGCACGTGGTCGGACCGGTCGATCATGGCGGTGCAGGATACCATGCAAATTCGACATCAAAAGAAGGATTTGCAT
The DNA here is from genome assembly GCA_009924765.1 of Planctomycetota bacterium. Taxonomy (GTDB): domain Bacteria; phylum Planctomycetota; class Phycisphaerae; order Phycisphaerales; family SM1A02; genus SYAC01. The sequence continues at coordinate 1,591 of RFQW01000091.1, forward strand.
GGTTCAGGGTGGGTCACGTCGGAGGCCGCCGGGGCCGTTCCAGCCTCGCCAGATCACCCGCGCACCATCACCAACGGCGCTTGCGGCGCCCTAGCATGCGCGGATGCCTGCCAAGCCCAAGGTTCTCGTGGCGATGAGCGGTGGCGTCGACAGTTCGGTCGCCGCGGCGTTGCTGCAGCGTGCCGGTCACGAGGTGGTGGGCGTGTTCATGCGTCTGGGCTCGCCGGGTGAATCGCTGGACGAGGCTTTGCCCGCCGAGCAGGCGTGCGCCGCGCCGCGTGGGCTGAAGATCGGTCATCAGGGGTGCTGCAGCCTGGAAGATGCCAGTGACGCGCGCGCCGTGGCCGCCCGCATCGGTTCTCCGCTGTATGTGGTGAACTTCAAGAAGGACTTCGGCCGCATCATCGATCACTTCGCCGAGCAGTACCACGCGGGCCGCACGCCGAATCCGTGCGTGCGCTGCAACGACTGGCTGAAGTTCGGTCGCCTGTTCGACCACGCGCAGCAGCTGGGTTGCGAACTGGTGGCCACGGGCCACTACGCGCGTTGCGTGCAGCGCGACGGTGCGTGGAGCCTCTGTCGCGGGCTCGATGCCGCGAAGGATCAATCCGCGGTGCTGTTCGGCATCCAGCGCGATCGATTGCAGCAGGTGCGGTTTCCGGTGGGCGACATGCCCAAGAGCGAAACGCGACGCCTCGCGCAGGAACTGGGCCTGCCCACCTTCGACAAGCCCGACTCGCAGGAGATCTGCTTCGTGCCCGATCAGGATTACGCGGGCCTGCTCGAGCGGCGCCAGCCGGGATCGGTGCGGCCGGGTTCCATCCTGGATCTGTCGGGGCAGATCCTTGGCGAGCACGGCGGACATCAGCGCTTCACCATCGGTCAGCGCAAGGGCGCGGGCGTGGCGGCGGGGCAGCCGCTGTATGTGATCCAGAAGGATTCGCAGGCCAACACGATCACGCTCGGTCCGCGTGAGGCGCTGGGCGTGCGCAGCTTCACGGCGAGCGAGGCGAACTGGCTGGTGGATGCGCCGTCGCGGCCGCTGCGCTGCCAGGTGCAGTGGCGCGTGCACGGCAAGGCCGAGTCGGTCACGGTGCAGGCGATCGAGGATGGCCGCGTGCAGGTCACCTTCGATGAAGCGGTGACCGCGGTTGCGCCGGGCCAGGCCGCCGGCGATCGCGTGCTTGGTGGTGCGTGGATCGACGCCACGCAGCGCGCCGTCACGGCTTGACGATTTGCGGCGCGCTGGCCGTGCGCAGCCACAACATGCCAAGCACCGCACTCGCCAGCGATCCTGCGATCACGCCCAATTTCGCTTCCGTGAGCAGCAGCGAGCCATCGGCGGCCTGCTCGAATGCGAGCGTGGCGATGAACAGGCTCATGGTGAAGCCGATGCCGCACAGCAATCCAACGCCCGCGATCGATCGCCATGAGGTGCCTTCGGGCAACTGCGCCACACCCAATCGCACGGCGGCACCACTGGCCAGCATCACGCCGATGGGCTTGCCCAGCAGCAGTCCAAGCGCAGCGCCCCACGCCACGCTGCCGAAGGCGCCCCATCCCATGCCGCGCAGATCCACGCCGGCATTCGCAAGCGCGAACAGCGGCAGCACCGCGAACTGCACCCACGGCATCAGCGAGTGCTCCAGGCTTCGCAGCGGGCATGCGGCCTGCGCGGCGGGTTCCACGGCACCGCGATCGATGGGCATGCACAGACCAAGCACCACGCCAGCCAGCGTGGCATGCGCGCCGCTCTTCACCGTGCACAGCCACAGCAGGGCGCCCACGCCGATGTAGGCCGAGCGTCGCCGCACGCCCAGGTGGTTCATCACCAGCAGCGCCACCACGCAGGCACCCGCAAGCCCCAGCGCCAGCCAGCCGATCGCGCCGCCGTAGAACAGCGCGATGATCACGATCGCGGCCAGGTCGTCGATCACGGCCAGCGCCGTCAGGAACACGCGCAAGCCCGGCGGCACGCGCGAACCCAGCAGCGCCAGCGCGCCAAGCGAAAACGCGATGTCGGTGGCGGTGGGAACGGCCCAGCCTCGCGGCGCATCGCCTCCGCGCATCCACGCCAGCGCCAGAAAGATGCCCGCGGGCACCACCACGCCACCCGCCGCCGCGAACACCGGCAGCGAGGCCGCGCGCCAGGTGCGCAGCTGCCCATCCACCATCTCGCGCTTGATCTCCAGCCCCACCAGCAGGAAGAAGATCGGCATCAGCAGTTCGTTCACCCACTCGACCAGCGAGTGATCCAGCGCAAAGCCCCAGCGCCCCGTCAGCGCGATGCTCAGGCGCGTGTCATGGAAGAGCTCGGTGTATGCCCCCGAAAGCGGACTGTTCGCGAGCAGCATGCCCGCGGCCGCGGCCGCAAGCAGCACCAGTCCTGCGCGTACCTCGCCGCTTCCTGCCTTGTGAGCCATGTTTTCGAAGGTACCATCGCGCCGCCGCACAGCCGTGCAGCGATTGAACGAAACGCAACACCGGAGACATGCACATGCCCGCCAACGCAACCACCACCGCACTCCTCGGCAAGGATGCCGACTCGCTGCTCTCGCACAAGGCCAAGGTGCCCGCCAGCATGCTGCAGCTGCCCGGTCCCGACTTCGTGGACCGCGTGTGGGCGTGCAGTGATCGCAATCCGCAGGTGCTGGTGAACCTGCAGCGCATGTACGGCACCGGTCGCCTGGCCAACACCGGCTACCTCAGCATCCTGCCCGTCGATCAGGGCATCGAGCACAGCGCCGGCGCCAGCTTCGCCAAGAATCCCATCTACTTCGACGGCGAGAACATCGTGAAGCTGGCCATCGAGGGCGGCTGCAACGCCGTCGCCACCACCTTCGGCGTGCTGGGTTCGGTCAGTCGCCGCTACGCCCACCGCATCCCGTTCCTGGTGAAGATCAACCACAACGAGCTGCTCACCATGCCGAACAAGTTCGACCAGATCATGTTCGGCACCGTGCGCGAGGCGTGGAACCTGGGCGCCGCCGCCGTGGGTTGCACCATCTACTTCGGCTCGGAGAACAGCGACCGCCAGATCATCGAGGTGGCCAGGGCCTTCGAGGAGGCGCATTCGCTCGGCATGGCCACCGTGCTGTGGTGCTACCTGCGCAACAACGCATTCAAGAAGGATGGCAAGGACTATCACGTGAGCGCCGACCTGACCGGTCAGGCCAACCACCTGGGCGTCACCATCCAGGCCGACATCATCAAGCAGAAGCAGGCCGAACTCAACGGCGGCTACGAGGCCCTGAACATGGGCAACAGCAGCTACGGCAAGTTCGACAAGCGCATCTACACCGACCTGTGCACCGATCACCCGATCGATCTCACGCGCTACCAGGTGCTGAACTGCTACAGCGGTCGCAGCGGCCTGATCAACTCGGGCGGCGCCAGCACCGGCGCGGACGACATGGCGCAGGCCGTGCGCACCGCCGTGATCAACAAGCGCGCCGGTGGCACCGGTCTCATCTCCGGTCGCAAGAGCTTCCAGCGCCCCATGAACGAGGGCGTGCAGCTGCTGAACGCCATCCAGGACGTGTACCTGGACAAGGGCATCACCATCGCATGATCGGCCGTCGCGCCATGCTCCGTTCGCTCGCGTGCCTGCTGCTGGCAGGCTGCGCCACGGGCGGAGGTGCGTCTGGTCCGAATGCGTCGACCACGCCCGGCACGCCGGTGTTCGAGCTGCGCGCGGCCAGCGGCAAGTTGCGTCCGGGCTGGACCGAGATGCCGGCGCGCGGCGGCGGAAGCCTGATCGTGTCGCCCACGCCGCTGCTGCGGCCGCAGGACTGCGACAACGCCGCGCTGAGCAAGTCCGACAGTCCCGCGCTGATTCTCAGCGTGAAGGCCTCCATGCGCGAGGCGCTCTCCGCCGCCACGCTGCCGATCGTCTACGACGAGAAGCGCAACACCACCGAGTCGGTGGTGTTCATGGTGGACGGGCAGATCGTGTGGGTGGCGCAGCTGGGCATGCCGTACGGCCGCCAGGTGGCCGTGCGCATCGGCCCCAACGGCCTCACCGAGGACGAGGCCAAGCGCTGCATCGACGAGGTGCGGCGGATCGGGCGCTGACGGTCCGGTCCGTGTTCAGCCGCGCGCCGATGCGCGCTGCAGTTCGGCCTGACGCGTCGGCTTCATCGGACGGCTCGCCTCGGTCTGTCGACGCAGCTCTTCCGCATCCATCACGTCCTCGCCGAAGCGCACCAGGCGCAGCGAGTTGGCGATCACGAACACGTACGCGCCCGCCTGATAGAAGGGCGTGATCCAGATCTGGATGCGGCCGGAGGCGGCAAGCGCCAGGCCGATCACCGCCAGCAGCAGGGCCGCGGCGATGTTCATGCCGATCACGCCGCGCGCGCGACGCGCGAGTTCCAGCAGGAAGGGGATGTTGCGCAGATCGTCGTTCATCAGCGCCACGCCGGCGGAGTTGGTGGCGATGTCGCTGCCTGAAAGGCCCATGGCCACGCCCACCTCGGCGCTGGCCAGGATCGGGCCGTCGTTGATGCCGTCGCCCACCACCAGCGTGCGATGGCCCTTCTTGATCAGGTACTTCAGTTCCTCGTGCTTCTCTTCGGGCAGGCACTCGGCCTCGATGCTGTCCACGCCCACGGCCTCGCCCACGCGCGTGGCCACGCCCAGGCGATCGCCCGTGAAGATGCACACCTTGCGCACGCCCAGCTGACGCAGGCGCGTCACCACGTCGGCGGCGTTGCGGCGCAGCTTGTCCTCAAGGCCCACCGCACCCAGATAGCGGTCGCCCACCATCACGTGCACGCCGCTCATGCCATCGATGCGCGCGCTGGCCTTCTCCACTTCGGCGGCGATGCCGGGCTGCAGTTCCATCAGCCACTGCGCGCGACCTGCGCGCACCACGCCATCGGGGCTCTTGGCTGCCACGCCGCGGCCGTGCAACTCCTGATAGTCGCTGATCGCACGCGGCGTCAGGCGCGCCTTCTCCGCCGTCTCCAGGATGCTGCGCGCCAGCGGGTGGTTGCTGCTCTGTTCCGCGTCGGTGGCAGCCTGCAGCAGCACCGCGGCATCCACGCCCTCGGGCGACACCACGCCTTCGCTGATCAGGTAGAGCGCTTCGCGCATCATGGCGTGCTGCAGGCGGTTGCCGATGAAGCCCGGGATGTCCTTGTTGACGCGCACCGGCATCTTGCCCAGATCGCGCTGGTTTTGTTCCAGCCAGTCGCAGATTTTGACGTCGG
>RFQW01000092.1 GCA_009924765.1 Planctomycetota bacterium
GAATCGAGGTGGGCGTGGTCTCGAAGTAGCCAGTGCGGCTGGGGTCCATGTAGCTCTTGGTCTCGCAGCCGGCGAAGGCGGCGAGGACAGCCAGAAGCGACCCATGAACGAGGACTCGGAGGGGAAGATTCAACAGTTGCACCTTAGAAAGGGGGACACTCAGAAACCGTCTATCGGAAGGTTGCGCAGCGTACCTGTACGGAAGGCCCATTTGCATGCACGGCCAACCCTCAGGATGTGGCTCACTTCGAGCTCCAAAGCACTCTGAACCCGGTACTTGCAAGTTATTGACCAATGTTGCGAATTCACCCGCGTGTCGCTTGCGAAGCGAGTGCCCACTCCAGCACCGCCATGCGGGCCGCAACACCATGGGTTACCTGTCGCAGGATGCGAATTCCGCCATGCTCATCGGCGACCGCGTCGTCGATCTCGATTCCCCGGTTGACCGGACCCGGGTGCAGCACGACCGCGTGCGACTGAAGGCGCTTCGCGCGATCCTGGGTCAGTCCATACATTGTCCTATAATCATCAGAAATGCCGCTGGAAGCGCCGCGTTCCATCTGGATGCGAAGAAGCATGATGGCGTCCAGTTCTCCAATGATCGAATCAAGATCGTGCGTTATCGAGATCTTATCGCTTGTCTTTGCGATCAGACCCTGGCTCTTGTTCACCAGCGTTGGGGGACCAATCAGCACCACATTGGCGCCAAGGATCGAAAGCCCTTGCACTGCAGAGTGCGCGACGCGGCTGTTCGCGATGTCGCCAACGATGCCGATTCGCCGGCCCGTCAGATCTCCCAGCGACTCCCGCAGCGTGACAAGGTCGAGCAGCCCCTGCGTTGGGTGCTCGTGTCGACCGTCACCGGCATTGATGACCGGAATCCGCACCCGCTTGGCCACCATGGCGGGCCCACCGGAGATGCTGGTTCGAATCACGATCGCACCCACACCCATGGCTTCCACATTCAGGGCCGTGTCGATCAGCCCCTCGCCCTTGCTGGCGCTCGAACCAGCCGCGGTGAGCGTGAACACCTGGCCGCCAAGCCGATGCACGGCTGTCTCGAAACTGCAGCGCGTGCGCGTGGAATCCTCGAGGAACAGGTTTGCCACCACCCGCCCATCAAGCAGGTGCTTGCGGGGCTGACGCTGCTCGGCGATGGGCAGGTTCGACTCGGCCGCCAACAGCATGGCCTCGAGCTCGGCTCGCGACATGCCCTCGATCTGGAGAAAGTCTCGGTCCACGGCCCGGAACGATAGCGTCGATCCCGGCTGGCCGCGGAGCCCTGTGCTCCAAGGCAATGCTGCCCAGAAGACCCCCTCGACTACCCTGACCGCATGGCTCGCCGCGTCTGGATCACGGCCGACACGCATTTCGGTGAAACCGAGGCCCTGTCCATGTTTGGGCGGCCGTTCGCCGATGCGCGGGCGATGGACGAGGCGCTGCTCGATGGCATCAATCGCTGCGTGGCCAAGCGCGATGTGCTGCTGCATCTCGGGGACTTCTGCGGCCCGCATGCCGAGGGCCGAAAGGCCCAATGCCTGCACGCACGGGCCATGCGCGAGCGCATCCGGTGCAAGCGCGTGACGCTGGTGCGAGGCAACCACGACCCCTCCGCACGGAGCTTCGAGAGCCTGTTTGAATCGGTGCACGACCTGCTGAGCTGGCGCACCGGCACGGACCGACTGCGCGTGAACGCGTGCCACTGGCCCCTGCGGCTGTGGCGCGGCCAGTTCAAGGGTGCGGTGCTGATGCACGGACATGCGCACGGCGGACTCGCCATGCAGGGACGCGCGGTGGATGTGGGCGTGGATGCGTGGCTGTGGCAACCCGTGCCGCTTGATCCACTCATCGCATGGCTGCAGCGCATCGCGTGCCACACCCCCGATGCGTGGCCCAGGCTGCAGCGCGATCGCGACCCGTCCGCGCTCCCCGACCTTGCGCTGCCGGGTTAGGATTCCCGCATGATTCGCGCCCCGCTTCTGCTTGTGATTGCATGCGTCGCATCCAGCGTGATCGGTTGCGCTTCAACGCCCGGCATCGGCGCCCCGGCACTGGTGGAGATCTCGCCCACCGTTGCGGTTGGCACCTGGGCGCTCGCCGATGAGCGAAACGTGACCTTCAACGTGGTGCTGCGCGAGGATGGATCCGCCACCAGCACCTGGAGCCGCGGCAACAACGGTGCGGCAGGTGAACAGGGCGGATGGAGCATCCGCGATGGCGTGCTGACCGTGCGCTACAGCGACGGATGGATCGACACGATCCGCATGGGGCAGTTCGGATACGAGAAGCTTTCCTACGGACCGATGGACCGCGACGCGAACCTTCCGAGCAGCTTTGGACAGGCGGTGAAGGTGCTGGAAGACTCGCGCGTGTGGGTGGGCGTATGGCGCACCAACAGCGTGCGCGAGGGCGCCATGGGCCAGGAACTGCTGATCTGCATGTCCAGCGATGGCGCCGCCGTGAAGAACATCGATGCGATCAACACCGGCTGCTGGCAGAACCAGTCGCCCGGCGCGGCGATCTACTGGAGCGACGGCTGGTTCACGCAACTCTCCCGCAACGGAGACACGGTGACGGGCAAGAGCTGGGCGCCCGGCGCGGATCGAACCAAGCAACCCACCGGCGAGCAGCCCTGGGTGGAGGTGATCGAATGAGCCGTCGCAACGCAATGCTCGGTGCAGCCGCCCTGCTGCCGATCGCCCTGTGCGGTTGTCAGAAGCAGCTCTTCCCGAATTCGATGTCACCCACGCAGTTGCAGCAGCGACAGATGGATGGCGATGGCTCGCAGAGCTGGAACCAGAACAAGAGCTCGCTGTACTACTACGACCTGGACGACGGCGACAACGAGGATCCGTCCGTTGATCAGGGCGCGTATCCGAGCATGAGCGAGCCGTGGTGGAATTCCCCCGGCTACATCGGCGGCTGAGCCGCACGCGTCACTCGGCTGCCTGAATCATCCACAGACTGCCCGGCCCGCTTTCGGTGCCGTCGAACGCGCACAGCACCAGTTCGCCGTTGTTCAGCTCACCGAAGCTGCTCCACATGCTCTTGCCGCCCTGTCGCTGCCACACCACTTCGGAAGGGGTGCATCGATCGCCGTTGCAGCGAAGGCCCCAGATGGTGCCGAAGGCGTAGTCGGCGTACAGGTACACACCCTGCAGGCTGGGCCACTTGCCGCCTCGATACACGAAGCCGCCCGTCACGCTCACGCCCTGATCATGCGGATATTCGGCGATGGGATCGAGGTACGCGGCTCCAGCGGTTCCGGGCTTGCCCTTGTCGAAGGCATGCAGGCCCTCGCGCGGATTCCACCCGTAGTTGCCGCCCTTCACGATCAGATCCACTTCCTCGTAGGCATTCTGCCCCACATCGCCGGCGAACAGCTGTCCGGTCTTGCGATCGAAGCTCATGCGCCACACGTTGCGAAGGCCCGTGGCCCAGATCTCGGGCGCGGCCTTGGGGTTGTCGACGAACGGATTGTCCGATGGAATCGCGTAGGGCTCGCCGCCTTCGCTGCGGCGCACATCGATCCGGATGATCTTGCCGAGCAGCGCGGACATGTTCTGGCCGTTGCCGTGCGGATCGTTCGCTGCGCCGCCGTCTCCGAGGCTGAGATAGAGCATGCCATCGGGGCCAAACAGCACCGTGCCGCCGTTGTGATTGGAGTAGGGCTGCTTCACCTCCAGGAACACCTTCGCGCTCTTCAGCACCGGCATGCCGGTGGCCGGGTCCACGTCGAAGCGCGTGAGTTCGGAGCGCAGCGGCTTGTTGGCCGTGTAGTACAGGAAGAACTGATGCGTGTCGGCGAACTTGGGATCGAACACGATCGACAGCAGTCCAAGCTCGTTGCCCGCGCTGTGCACCTGCTCGCGGATGTCCATCCACACCTCGGCCTCGGTGGCATCCGGCTTGGTGAGGTCCAGGCGCATCACGCGACCCGCCTGCTCCAGCACGTACAGATGCCTGTCGTCGCCGGGCGCCTGCACGGCCTGCACCGGGCGCCGCAGCGTGATGTTGGGGAACAGGCGCTGCACATGCAGCCGCGGCATGTCGGCCTTGGCGGGATCCGAATCGGTCGGGGCGGATGCGGGGGGCGCCTGCAGGCAGAGAACGGCGAGACAAACGAGGAAGGTGTTCATGATTGGATGGGGGTGGGCTGGGGCTCGAGGATGTTCGCATGCGCCGCGCGGATCGATTCAGCCAGCAGCGGAATCGAGCGCGGCGCCGATCCCTCGGCCTTGTTGTTGATGACGACGAAGGATTCGCCCCCCGCCGCCGTGCACGCCGCCACCAGCGCGGCGATCTCGGCACGACCGCTCGCGTCGGGTGCTGCCAGCGTGTCGAATGGCTCGAAGCGATCCTTCGCCTCCTGATAGCCGAGGTGATGCCCCAACAGCCAGCGCACCAGCAGGCATGGCGCTCGCGAAGGATCCCATCCGGCTTCGCGCAGCCGCCTCGCCTGCACGGCGGCGCTGGGCATGGTGGGAATCAGCCCAAGACCCGGCACCAGACCCGTGTCGCGCAGCAGCGCGGCGAACTGCGCGCACGCATCGCCGCGGAACAGGGCCTCGTTGCGAACCTCCACGGCGTAGCGCGGACCGCGCGGCAGCGCCGACGCGAACGCGTGCAACCGATCAAGCAGATGTCGCGCATCGGTGATGGATTCGCGTGCGCCGAGCGTGAGCGTTGGAAACTGGAAAAGGATCGGACCGCATCGGGTGCCCAGACCGTTGACGGCCGGTGCGATCACATGATCCGTGGCCCACGCCGCATCCAGGAATCGCGCGTTGGCGGCGCCGTGCTCGCGTGCCGCGGCCACATCGCCGCGCGTGGTGCCATCGGCCTGCAGGTTGGGTCGCGTGCAGGCCTGATGCGCCTTCACCATGAACCGGAAATCACCCGGCACCAGCGCCGCGAGATCCGCATAGGTGTGCTCGCTGGGGGTCTCGTAGAAACTGCGATCGAGTCCCACCGTGCGATGCAGTGGATGGTGCGCATACGCGGCCAGTCCCACCGACGCGAGGGACGCGACCGGCGCCTTGGGCGCATAGACCAGTCCGCGCCAGCCGGGGAACGACCAGCTGCTGGTGCCCAGCCGAACGCGCGTGGACAGATTGGCCGCCAATGCGGTCTGCGCCGCATCGATCGGCGCAGGCGCCACCACTTCCATGGCCTGATCCATGGGCGAATGGCTGAAGAGCGATGGTTCACCGACTGGGCGACTTCGCGAAGGCACGGCACCACGGTAGCAGTTGCCGGGCAGCGACCCCAGCGTCAGCGCACTTCGGGCCGGATGCGCTCGTGGATTTCGGCGAAGATCTGCAGTGGCACCTTGGCGAAGGCCTTGGTGAGCGCCGGATCGAAGTGCGTGCCCGCATCCTGCTGGATGATGGCCATGGCCTTCTCCAGCGGAAATCCGTCGCGATACGGACGCTTGCTGGTGATCGCGTCGAACACGTCGGCGATGGCGATGATGCGGCCGATGAGCGAGATGCCTTCACCGGCCTTCTTGTGCGGGTAGCCGGTGCCGTCCCACTTCTCGTGGTGCTCGAGCACGCCGGGCAGCACGTCATGGAGCCACTCATACTTGCTCAGGAGTCTGTGCCCAGCCTCAGGATGCTTCGCGATCTCGGCAAATTCCTCCTCGGTGAGTTTGCCTGGCTTGCGCAGCACGGCGTCTGGAACGCCAATCTTGCCGAAGTCGTGCACGCGGCCGCATCGGTAGATCAACTCCACCTTCCCGGCATCGAGTCGAGCAGCGTCCGAGAGCAGCCTGGCGAACTCCGCCACACGGCGGGAATGTCCACCCGAATACGGATCCTTCATTTCCACGACATCCACCATGAAGAGCAGCTCTTCCTCGAATCTCTTCAGAATTTCGAGTTTCTGCGCTGCAAAGCGAGCTAGCACATCGGCCACGCTGGCCGCCTCCTTCAGGCGCTCTTCGTCACGCCCATCACCGCGTGATTTGCCGTTGTCCAGATAGAGGCAGCCGAAATCGGTCTCTGGAGAACGCACCGGAATGCAGACCGCGCGCTGCACCTCCATTCGTTCCAGGCTGGCCGCGATGGCCGCATCGCTGGACTTCTTTGCGTCGCTCACCACGATCGTGCCGTTGCGCGCCTCACGCAGCATGGTGCGGCTCATGCGTAGCTTGCCCGTGCGATCCATCACGTCACCCACCTGGTACAGCAGCTCCACTCCCTCGCCCACATCGGTGCGGCGCACAAAAGCGATGTTCTCGAAGCCGGTGGCCTCGGCGGCTGCCTCCACCAGCTTACGGCGCGTGCTCTCGGCATCCTGCGACTTGTTGATGGCCTCGCTCACCTTCAGCATGAGCGCCAGGTGTCTGTGCTCGAATTCCTCGGGGCGCGACACCTTCACGCGCTCGAACTGCTCGCTCGATGCATCACCGCCACCCATCAGCGTGGCTTCGGCACCCGCACCATCCTCGTCCACCACCGCCATGCGAACCGGGCCAAGCATCAGCGTGTCGCCATCGGCCAAACGCTGCGTTGAACCAGGCTCGAGCTTCCTGTCATTCACGAAGGTGCCACCCGAACTGCGGTCGCTGACGCTCCAGTGGCCACCAGCCCATGTCAGATTGGCGTGCGTGCGGCTGACCTGCTTGTTGTCGATCACGATGTTGCAGGTGGGGGCGCGGCCCACGGTGATGGGGCCGGGCGCCAGCAGTTCGTGCCGCGCTTCCTGCCCGGACTGATCGGAGACGAGCCAGAACTTCGCCATGGGTGCAGGGTACTCCAGGCCTGTCAGGGACTTGCCGT
>RFQW01000093.1 GCA_009924765.1 Planctomycetota bacterium
GGAGGCGTGTCGCATGCGATGGCGGCCCTGGCGATCGGGGCCACCGCCCTGCTGCTCGCCTTCGTTTCGCTCTCGCGGCCGGCCGCGCGCCTTGCGCGATGGCCGCTGGCGAGCGCACTGCTGGGCGGTGGATGGATCGCGCTGCTGGCGGGCACATTGCTTGGGCCGGGCGGCTTCGGGCTGCTGCATCGCGAGTCGCTGATCGAACTTCGTCCACTCACGCAACTTGGTCTGGCGTGGATCGGCCTGCTGGTGGGACTGCAGATGAAGCGCTCGCTGCTGGCCCTGGTGCCCAACTCGCTGTGGCGCTGGATCGTCTTCGATGCGTTGATCAGCTTCATCACCGTGGCCGCATGGACATTCCTGGTGCTGCGGTGGGCAGCACCCAACGCCACGCTGCGCATGGCGTGGCCGATCGCCAGTCTTGCGGGAGCGGCCAGCATCGGATGGTCGGGTGAACTGCGATCGCTTCGCGGACTGGATGCACGCGCGGTGCGCGTGGCGTCACTGGTGCAGGCCGGCGCGGGCCTCGGCAGCGTGCTGGCCATCGTGTCCAGCGACCTGATCTCCTTTTCACCGGAGGGCTCGCGCGCCCTCATCGCCACGCTGCTCGTGGCCGCGGCCGCAGGCTCCAGCCTTCGAGCGGTGCTCGGCTCGCAGGTGGGAAGCGATGGTCGCCTCACGCTGGCACTGCTCGCAACGCTGTCGCTGGTGGCAGGCGCGGCGGCTGCCATGGATGCCACGCCCCTGCCCGGCGCATTTCTGCTGGGCATGATCGTCACGAACACGCAGGGCGGTTCGATGCGACGCATGGAACGGCTGGTCTCGGAGAGCGAGCCGGCGGTGGCGGCGATCTTCTTCCTGCTGGCAGGCGTGCTGCTTGAAGGTGCCAACGCGTGGTGGCCATGGGTGGTCGCCGGCGGCGTGCTGCTGGTGCGACTGGTGGCCAAGCCGATGATCGCCGCCATGGCGCTGCGCCACGCATGGAAAGAACCCGGCGCTGCGCGGCTTCGGTCCGCCGTGGTGCGCCAGGCCCCGATCGCGATCGCGCTTGGCGTTGCCGCGCTGCAGTCCCATGACGGGTCGGTGGAACGCGGCATCCTGCTTGCGCTGACCGCCGTCGGACTGGCCAGCGGCGTGCTGCCGCTGCTGTGGAGATCGCGCGCATGAAGCGACTCGCCACGCTCGTGTTCAGCCTGGTGCTGCTGCTGGTCGCCGTGGCGCTGCTTCGACACTGGACCGCAAGCGCCGGCGGCCGAACGATGCTGCCCGGACTTCTGGGCGATCTGCCGCTGCCTGCCCCACCTGGCGTGACCACCGCGGCGCTGTCGCTTGGCCTGCTGCTGCTGGGTGCATTTCTGCTGGGCGAGATCCTGGCCCTGGCCAACCTGCCGCGCGTGAGCGGCGCGCTGCTGTTCGGCGTGCTCGCCGGGCCGGAACTGCATCAGGCGCTTGACCTGCGGTTGCCGATGCTGGTGCCGCGCGACGAGCTGCGCTACCTGGAGCTGATCGATGCGCTCGCCGTGAGCCTGATCGGGCTGGTGGCTGGTGGCGAGATCCGCCTCGACTTTCTGCGGCGAACGGGTGCGGTGGTGGCGCGACTGGTCATCTCCGAAATGTCCGGCGTGCTGCTGCTGATCGGCGCAGGCCTGGCGGCGCTGGGCGGTTTCGTGCCGTTGCTTTCCGAACGCACCGCGCCCGAGCGCTGGTACCTGACGGCGGTGCTGGCCGCCATGGGCGTGGCCAACAGTCCCGCGATCGTCACCGCCATGTTGCGCGAGACGAAGGCTGCAGGCGTGTTCGCGCGCACCTCGCTCGCCGTGACCGTGGTGAAGGATCTCACGCTGGTGGTGCTGGTCAGCGCACTGCTGGCCGCATGGAGCGCCACCCACGCGACCAGCGGCGGTTCGCCGGCGCTGGCGGTGGCATGGCACCTCAGCGGATCGCTGCTGGTGGGCGTGCTTTTCGCTGGACTGCTTGGCCTTGCAGCGTTGAAGACGCGCGGCCGCCTGGATCTGGTGGTGGTGGTGGTGGGATTCGCCATCGCGTTGGCAGGCCGCATGCTGTCGATCGCACCGCTGCTCGCCGGCATCACGGCGGGCTTCGCGCTGGCCAATCTGCTGCCGCGCCGCAGCGTGCGATTGTTCCGTTCGATCGATGACCTGCTGCCGGCCACCTACGCGCTGTTCTTCGCCGTGGCCGGGGCGCGCATCGGCATCGCGTCGCTGGCAACGCTGTGGCCACTGGCGCTCGGCCTGTCGCTGCTGCGGCTCACGGGCATCTGGACCGGCTTGCGGGTGGGATGCGCGTGGGCGCGCGTGCAGCCACCCGTGCGCACATGGCTGTGGACCACCATGGTGCCGCAGGCAGGCGTCAGCATCGCGCTGGCCGCAGAGGCGCGCGCAGCCTTCGCCGGGCAGCCATGGGCCGATGCGCTGCACGCACTGCTGCTGGCGGTGGTGGCGCTGCACGAGATCGTGGGTCCGCCACTCATGCGACTGGGTCTGCTACGGTCTGGCGAAGTGCAACGATGATCGACACCCACTGCCATCTCACCTTCACGCAGTACGACGGCCAGATTCCCGCCGAACTGGATCGCATGCGCGAGGCGGGCGTGCGCGGTTGCATCACCGTGGGCACCACCAGCGCCGACAGCGTGGCCGGTCTGGCCATCGCCGAGGCGCACGAGGGCGTGTGGTGCAGCGCCGGCGTGCATCCGCTGCACAGCGATGAGCCGGTCGATTGGGGCGCGCTGCGTGCCTGCGCGCAGCATCCGCGCTGCGTGGCCTGGGGCGAACTGGGGCTGGACAACCACTACGCAACGCCGGGCAAGGCGCACCAGATGGCCGCGCTCGAGGGGCAACTCGATCGCATGGTGCGCTGGCGCGAGGAAGGCATCGTGAAGCCGGTGATCATCCATTGCCGCAAGGCATTCGACGAACTGCTGCCCATGCTCGCCGCCAGCGGCCTGCCGCGCGAGCGCTTCGTGTTCCACTGCTTCAGCGGCAGCGAGTCCGAGGCGCGGCGCGTGCTCGACTTCGGCGCGTGGATCAGCTTCACCGGCATCGTGACCTATCGCAACGCGCCCGAGGTGCAGGCCGCGGCGAAACGGATGCCCGACGATCGCATCATGGCCGAGACGGATGCGCCGTTCCTTTCGCCTGAACCCATGCGCACGGCCAAGCCCAATCGGCCCGCGCACGTGATGCTGGTGGCGAAGCAGCTGGCCGCGCTGCGCGGCATGGACGAGGCCGCCTGCGCGGACATGCTGGATCGCAACGCCTGCCGTTTCTTCGGCCTGCCGCCGAAGCCCTGCGAGGCCGGGATAGCATCGCGGAATGGAGCCGCTCGATCCCACACACGCCGGCGTGATGACGCTGGGCGACCATCTGGAAGAGCTGCGGCGGCGCCTGCTGTGGGCGATCGTGGTGCCGGTGCCGATCGCCATCGCCGCATTCGTGTGGGCCGAACCCATCCGCGACGTGCTGTGCGAGCCCGCCATGCAGGCACTGCGCGCGCACGATCTGCCGGCGCAACTGCAGGTGCTCAGCCCCATCGAGACGCTGAGCACCGACCTGAAACTGTCGCTGGTCACCTCGCTGGTGTTCGGCGCGCCATGGATCGCGCTGCAGGCGTGGAAGTTCGTGGAGCCCGGGCTGTTCGCGCACGAGCGGCGCTTCGTGCGCATGCTGGTGCCGATGTCGGCGGTGCTCACGCTGGCTGGCATGGCGCTGCTGTACTTCCTGCTGCTGCCCATGATGCTGACGGTGCTGGTGAGTTTCGGCAGCGAGCCACCGGTCACCATGACGGCCGCTGCCAGCGACACGGCGCTGACCACGCCGGCGGTTCCCTCGCTGCCGACGCTGACCACGCCGCCCGAAAATCCGCGCGCGGGCCAGATGTGGCTGACGCCCGACCATCGACTGGCCGTCACCGTGCCCGTGGAAGGCGGTGGCCTGGAGGTGCTGACCACGCAGCTGGTGCACGGTTCACGCCTGGCGCAGCAGTTCCGCCTGAGCGAATATCTGGATTTCACGCTGGATTTCGCCCTGGGAACGGCCGTCGCGTTCCAGACACCGCTGGCCGTGCTGCTGCTCGGATGGCTCGGCGTGCTCACGCCCGAGGCGCTGGGCAAGTTCCGTCGCTATGCCATCTTCATCTCGGCGCTGGTGGCGGCCATCGTCACGCCAAGCGGCGATCCATTCTCGCTGGCGTTGCTGGCCGTACCCGTGTACCTGCTGTTCGAGCTGGGCATCGTGCTGCTGCGCATCGCGCCACCATCGGCGGTGTCCAAGGGCGAGGTGCTGGACCGACTGCTGCGCGTGGTGCGAGGACGCGACGCATGAGCGGCCGCTACCTGCGCAACGCGCTGCGGCGCGAGCGCGTGTGGCTGGCAACCATGCAGACGCGCCACCCGTGGGTGCAACCCACCGACCTGCGCATGATGCGGCGCGCACTTGATCTGGCGCGCATGGCGGCGGCAGCAGGCGAAGTGCCGGTGGGCGCCGTGATCTATCGCGAAGGCGAGATCGTGGCCGAGGCCGCCAACGATCGAGAAGCCACGCGCGACCCGGCGGGCCACGCCGAGCTGGTGGCGCTGCGACGCGCGGGCGAGCGGCTGGGGCGTTGGCGCCTGCACGATTGCCGCATGGCGGTCACGCTGGAACCCTGCCCCATGTGTGCGGGGGCGCTGGTGAATGCACGCCTCGGGGGCCTGGTCTTCGGGGCCTTCGACCCCAAGGCTGGTGCCGTGGGCACCCTCTACGACATTCCGCAGGATCAGCGCCTGAACCACCGCCTGCCGTGCGCCGGAGGCATGTTGGCACCGGAAGCCGTGGGCCTTCTGCGCAGTTTCTTTGCTGCGCGAAGAGGGTCTCGGGCCAACAAGGCCCGATAATTCGGACACCGTCTCTTCTTTGTTCCAAGTGACACGGAACCGCTCGACCCTGCGTATTCGAATGTGAGAGTGGCTCGGACTGCTTCTCGCGAAGCGGTGCGTGCATGCACGCCGGATACAAAAAGTTCGAGAGAGGAAAAGGATCTTCGCCATGCTGAGGTTGAGGGAAAAGGGCTGCGCCAATTGGCGCAATGTGCTGCCGTTGATCGGTGGCGGACTTTCCATGCTGGCTTGCACCGTCGCCTCGGCGAAGGTGGTGCCCTACTCCAGCGGCGTGCTGGCCGTGGGCGACAAGAACGTGGCCGCCTCGGGCGGCGGCGTGTTCAGCGAGAACGTGGCCGTGAAGAGCCTGACCGTGGGCAGCCGAACGATCAAGCTTGAATCCGGCGACTTCCGCGAGCCGATCGCGGTGCGCCTGTACGGCGAGAATCGCGCCAAGCCAGACACCTTCGATGTGGTTCCGGACAACGAGATCGACAAGCCCGAGGGCGCGTTCGAATTCGCCTTGACGAAGGAGATGCCGCCGACTCCCGGCATGACCGCGCTCGATGCGATCAGCAGCCCGGACTTCGGCCGCATGATCCGGCCCACCGGCCGAACGGCCACGCGCATCCAGGTCTTCCTGCCGCTGCCGGAAACCGACAATGACCCGGCTGCCGACGACGACAATGCAGAAGTGCTTCTGATGGCACCGGTCCCCAACAGCCCGGTGAAGTTGACGCCGATCCTGTCCGGAACAGCCGACAAGCCCGAAGCGCTGGTATTCGGCACCACCAAGCTGCTGCCCCCGAGCGTGTTCGAGAGCGGCGCGACCAACGAGCATGATTCTGGGCAACGATCCCACGCCGCACCGCATCTGCGTGATCGGCCTCGACCTGTCGGGCGACCTTGGCGTGCCCCCAGGCCAGTCCGTGGTCGGCTATCAGATCGAGGTGCCTGCGAGCGGCGCATCGCTGTCCACCAATGCCGTGGCAAGCATCGACCTGCCCACCCGCCCGCGCAGCGTGGGTCTGGATCTTCGTTCCACCGGAACCTTCATGAACTTCGTCGCTGCGGCCGGTGGACTGCCTGTGAAGGTCTCGGGCATCGGCCTGCAGCAACAGATGTTGGCGCAGGCCGCCGACGACTTCACGCAGGTGGTTGGTGATGCGCTGCTGGGCGCCGTGGATGGACCGTCCACGCCGCAGCAGGGCGACGTTCCGCCGCTCTCCCCCGTGACGCAGTGGTCCGACACGCCTTTCGAGGACGATGCGGGCTTCAACAACCCGCCGGTTCCGCCGCCGCCGACCCCGGTGCCAGCGCCTGGTGCCGCCGCCCTGCTCAGCCTTGCCGCTGCGGCGTTCAGCAAGCGCCGTCGCAGCGCCTGATCCGCCGATCGAACCAACGAACGCCCCTCACTCCATCTGGAGCGGGGCGTTCGCTTCTTCCGTGGACGCGGCACCCATGATCTCCGCCAGCACGCTGGTGGCGTAGCCGCTGCGCGGCAGGTCGAAGGCCACGCGGATGTAACCGCCGTGTTCGTCCACCCCTGATTCCACCTGCGGACTTCCCACATGCATGCGAAGGCTGCGACGCTCGCCAACGGGCGCACGACGCGCGCTGGCGAAGCCTTCGACGGCCATGCCGATCTGGGCAAGCACCTGCGTCTCGATCGCCAGGCATTCGCCCTCGGGCGCCATCGCATCGGGACCCACCATGGGGCCGGTGGGTGAACAGTCGAACGCGTCGATTCGGCGCTGCAGTTCGGTGGCCTGCGCGGCGTCGGCCAGCGCCTCGGCCTGCACACGGAACAGCGACCGGCCCGGATGCAGGTTCGCCAGATC
>RFQW01000094.1 GCA_009924765.1 Planctomycetota bacterium
GACCGGTGGTGTCGTCCAGGCCATCGCGGTTGCCGGCGAACACGATCACCAGTCCGCACCCCGCCTTGGCGATCTGCGGAAAAAGCGTCTCCGCCTTGCGCACGATGGCGTCGTGCTGTTCGAGGCGATTCAGTCCCTTGGTGATGGTGCAGGGACCGTTGGCGATGGCGCACTGCAGACCATCTTCGCGCACGCGCGCGATGTCCTCCGGGTCGAGCAGTTCCACGCTCTGCACATTGCAGCGCTTGGCCATGGCACACAGGTCGGTCAGTCTGTGCTTGGGGAAGCACCAGCGGCACACGCTCTGAGGCAGTCGCGTGCCAGCATCGGACTTCGGTTCATCCGCACGCGGTTGCGCCGCCACGCCACGCGACGCCAGCGCCGCCGCCGTGCCGACGCCGGTCGCGATGAACCGTCTGCGATCCATGGTTCAGCGGTACGAGCTGAGCGGCTCGCAGCTGCACACCAGATTGCGGTCGCCGAATGGATTGTCCACGCGACCCACGCTCGGCCAGAACTTGCGGTTCTTCACCCAAGGCAGGGGGAAGGCACCGAGCGAGCGCGGGTAGGCATGCGTCCACTCGTCGCCGGCGACGGCCTCGACCGTGTGCGGCGCGTTCTTCAGCGGGTTGTCCTTGCGATCCATCGAACCATTCTCGATGGCCTGGATCTCGGCGCGGATCTGGATCATCGCCTCGCAGAAACGATCCAGCTCCTCCTTCGATTCGCTCTCGGTGGGCTCGATCATCAGCGTGCCTGGCACGGGCCAGCTCATGGTGGGCGCGTGGAAACCGAAGTCCATCAGGCGCTTGGCGATGTCATCGATCTTCACCTCGGCACTCTTGTCGAAGGGACGGCAGTCCACGATGAACTCGTGCGCGCAGCGACCGTTGGCGTTGGTGTAAAGCACCTCATAGTGCCCCTCGAGTCGCTTGGCCATGTAGTTGGCTGACAGGATGGCCACCTGCGTTGCCTTGCGCAGACCCTCGGCGCCCATCAGCGACACGTACACCCAGCTGATCGGCAGGATGCTTGCGCTGCCGTACGGCGCCGCACTGATCGGACCGATGGCCTTCGCGCTGGTGCCCACCGGCTTGATGACGGGATGGCCCGGCAGGAACTCCGCCAGATGGGCCGCCACGCCGATGGGGCCCACACCCGGGCCGCCACCACCATGCGGAATGCAGAAGGTCTTGTGCAGGTTCAGGTGGCACACGTCGGCACCGATCTCGCCGGGTCGCGTCAGGCCCACCTGCGCGTTCATGTTGGCGCCGTCCATGTACACCTGGCCGCCGAACTTGTGCACCACCTCGCAGATCTGCTTCACGTGATCCTCGAACACGCCGTGCGTGCTGGGGTAGGTGATCATGCAGCACGAGAGGTCCTTCGCGTGCTCCTCGGCCTTGCGGCTCATGTCGGCCAGATCCACGTTGCCGTCGGCATCGCAGTCGACCGGCACCACATGCATGCCGGCCACGATGGCGCTGGCGGGGTTGGTGCCGTGCGCGCTCTCGGGAATCAGGCACACGTTGCGCTTCGCCTCGCCGCGGCTCTCGTGCCACGCGCGGATCACCATCAGGCCGGCGTATTCACCCTGGCTGCCCGAGTTGGGCTGCAGGCTGACCGCCGCGAAGCCGGTCACATCGCACAACCACGCCTCCAGCGTGCGGAACAGTTCGGCGTAGCCCTTCCACTGATCGGCCGGCGCGAAGGGGTGCATGCGACCGAACTCGGGCCAGGTCACCGGAATCATCTCGGTGGTGGCGTTCAGCTTCATGGTGCAGCTGCCAAGCGGAATCATGCTGTGGGCCAGGCTCAGATCCTTGCCCTGCAGCGCGAAGATGTAGCGCAGCAGCTCGGTCTCGCTGTGGAAGCGGTTGAACACATCCTGTGCCATGAACACGCCGGTGCGGCGCAGCGCCGCGGGCAGCGATGCGTCCACCTTCAGGTCGGCAACGCGTGGCGCCTTGTGCGAGGTGCCGGTGGCGAAGCACTCGAGCAGATCCTGCAGGTCGTTCGGCAGCACGGTCTCGTCCAGCGACACGCTGATGGTGCCGTCGGCGAACGCGCGCAGGTTCATGCGATGCGCGCGCGCAGCCTCGTGCACCTTGTCGGCGGTGGTGCCGTTCAGGCGCACGTGCACGGTGTCGAAGAAGTCCTTCGCGATCACCTCGTGGCCCAGCGCCTTCACGCCGGCGGCCAGCGTGGCCGCGGCGGTGTGCACGCGGGTGGCGATGCGGCGCAGTCCATCCGGACCGTGATAGATGCCGTAGAAGGCGGCGATGTTGGCAAGCAGCGCCTGCGCGGTGCAGATGTTGCTGGTGGCCTTGTCGCGGCGGATGTGCTGTTCGCGCGTCTGGATGGACAGACGCAGCGCGGGACGACCGTGCGAGTCGCGGCTGACGCCGATCAGGCGACCCGGCATGCGGCGCACGAAGGCGTTCTTGGTGGCGAAGTACGCGGCGTGCGGGCCACCAAAGCCCATCGGCACACCGAAGCGCTGCATGGATCCAAGCGCCACATCCGCGCCCAGTTCGCCCGGCGGCGTGAGCAGCGTCAGGGCCAGCGGATCGGCAACCATCGCCACCAGCGCACCGGTGGCCTTCACCTTGGCGATCACGCCGCGCCAATCGGTCACGCGACCATCGGTGGACGGATAGGCGAGCAGCGCGCCGCAGTAGTCCTTGGCCGCGAAGTCGGTGGTGTTCGCGTCACCCACCACCAGCGTCACGCCCAGACCCTTCGCGCGCGTCTCGACCACGGCAATGGTCTGCGGATGGCAGTCAGCGGCCACGAAGAAGGTCTTGCGCTTGCCATCACCGGCACCCAGGCACAGGCTCATGGCCTCGGCCGCCGCGGTGCCTTCATCGAGCAGGCTCGCGCCGGCCACTTCCATGCCGGTGAGCTCGGTGCACATGGTCTGGAAGTTGAGCAGGCTCTCCAGTCGACCTTGCGCCACTTCGGCCTGATAGGGCGTGTACTGCGTGTACCAACCCGGATTCTCGAGCACGTTTCGCAGGATCACCGTGGGCGTGATGCAGTCGTTGTAGCCCATGCCGATGTAGCTGCGGAACACCTGGTTCTTCTTCGCCAGCGCGTGGATGGCCGCAAGGCACTCCGCCTCGCCGCGCGCCTTGAAGCCACCGTTGTTGGTGGGATCGTTGATCGTGAGACCCTTCGTGCTCAGGATCGAGCCCGGCACCGTGGCCTTGGTGAGCGAGTCCAGGCTGTCGTAGCCCAGGAACGTCAGCATCTCGGCGATGTCGGCATCGCTGGGCCCGATGTGCCGCTGCGCGAAGGTGTCGAGCGGCTCGAGCGAGGGGGTGGAGGCGTGCAGGTTGGTGGGCGACTTCTCGAGCATGGACATGGGGAACGAGTATAGAAGCGCGATCCTCCATTTCTTCCTGCAACCATGCCGGAATTTGGCTCTATCCTGTTCGACTCACCACCCGAACCCGGAGCCCGCATGCCATCGATCCGCCAGCCATGGAATCTTCTCGCCCCCGCCCTGATCGCTCTGGGCGCGGCGGTGCCCCTGGCCGCGCGCGCACAGGAATCGGCCAAGCCCGCCCAACCGGATGCGAAGGCGGCGGCACCCGCCGAGACGAAGGCCTCCGATCCGACCCCGCCACCGGCAGGTCGACTGATCGAAGGTGGGTCCGTCAATCCATACACCTATGAACCCAAGGGGGTCGCCCCCGACGCCAACGACCCCGCCCAGACCGACCTTCACAAGTCGCTGCAGGCCATGGGCCCGGTGGCCATCGAGTGGTACCAGCATGTGCAGACGCTCTCGAACCCGTTCTTCGAGGGTCGCGTGCCGGGTTCGCGCGGCAACGACCTGGCCGCCGAGTACGTCGAGTTCTACATGAAGCAGATCGGGCTGGAGCCGGCATTCAAGCAGGCCGACGCGGCCGGCAAGGATGCGCCCTCGTGGCGCCAGCCGTTCATGCTCGAGGGCGGCGCACCCAAGGTGGAGAGCAGCTCGGTCACCGCGGCGGGTCAGGCGCTCGAGCGGGGCAAGACCTATCAGGTGATCGGTTCCAGCGGCAGCGGGGCGGTGAACGCGCCCATCGTGTTCGCCGGCTACGCCATCGAGGAAGGCAAGAAGGACTACACCAGCTTCGACAAGAAGGAGGACTTCACCGGCAAGGTGGTGATGGTGCTGCGCTACGAGCCGCTCGACGCCGACGGCCGCAGCCAGTGGAGCGATCGTCGCTTCTCCGGCGCAAGCGCCATGCGCAGCAAGCTCGATGCCGTGGCCGACCGCAAGGCCGCGGCGATCATCCTGGTGAATCCGCCCGAGTGCCGCGACGGCGCCAAGGAACTGGAGCAGACCGAGAGCAGCGTGTTCGGCCCCGGGTACGACATTCCCATCGTGCAGCTGTCACCGGAAGCCGCCGACGCGCTGCTTCGCAAGGCCGATCCGAAGGGTCGCGGCCTGATGGACTTCCGCCAGATGGCGGACAAGGGCGAGATGAAGTGCGTCGCGCTGAAGCCCGATGTGCAGACGCGCGTCGAGGTCGCGATCGCCGAGAAGGGCATTCCCGCGCAGAACGTGGGTGGCGTGCTGCGTGGCAAGGGCAAGCTGGCGGATGAGTGGATGATCATCGGCGGTCACTACGACCACGTGGGCATGGGCTACTTCGGCGCCGATCCGCAGAACCGCGGCAAGCTGCATCCAGGCGCCGACGACAACGCCAGCGGCACCAGCGCCATGCTGTGCAGCGCGCGCGCCATGCACGATTTCTACAACTCCAAGGAAGCGCCCGCGGATTGTCGCAGCATCATCTTCCTCGCCTTCACCGCCGAGGAGAGCGGACTCGATGGCAGCCGCGAGTTCGTGAAGCACCCGACCATGCCCGCGGACAAGATCGCCGCCATGATCAACCTTGACATGGTGGGTCGTCTGCGTGGTGACGAGCTGGCGATGAGCGGCACCGGCACCGCAGAGAAGTTCAACGATCTCATTCGTCCGGCGATCGAGCGTGGCGGTCTGACGGTGCGCGCCGATCCGGGTGGCCGTGGACCCAGCGATCACGCCAGCTTCTATGCGGCGGGCATTCCGGTGCTGTTCCTGTTCACCGGCAATCACGACGACTATCACAAGCCCACCGACAAGGGCTTCACGGTGAATCCGCTGGGCGCCGCCAAGATCGTGCATCTGGTGGAGGAACTCGCGAAGACGCTGGTCACCACCCCGGACAAGCCCAAGTTCACCAGCACCGATGGCAAGGGCGGCAGCGATCGCGGCTACGCGAAGGTGCGTCTGGGCGTGCAGCCCGCCATGAGCAAGCGCGATGGTCCGGGTCTTAGGCTCGACGATGTCGGTGCCGGCACCAGCGCCGCCGAGGCGGGTCTGGCCAAGGGCGACGTGATCCTGAAGTGGGGCGACAAGCCCATGGATAGCGGCGCCGACCTGGTGGAGCGCCTGCACGAACATGAACCGGGCGATGTGGTGAAGCTCACCATCCTGCGCGACGGCAAGGAGATGATGGTCGACGTCACGCTGAAGGCCTCGAAGAAGTAGTCGCTGCATCGCGGCGCGCGTACCCTCCGCGCATGCACGGACACGCCATCACCGACTTCGTCACGCTTGGCCGCAGCGGCCTTCGCGTCAGCCCGCTCTGCTTTGGTGCCATGACCTTCGGCACCGAATGGGGCATCGGCACCGGACCCGATGAAAGCTTCGCCATGCTCGACGCGTATCTCGCGTCGGGCGGCAACTTCATCGACACCGCCAACATCTACACCAAGGGGCACAGCGAGAAGATCCTGGGCGACTACTTCACCAAGGGTCCGGGCCGCGGCAAGCGTGATCGCGTGGTGATCGCCACCAAGTTCATGGGCAACCTGTGGCCCAACGATCCAAACGGCGGCGGCGCCAGCCGCAAGGCCATCCTGCATGCGGTGGAGGATTCGCTGCGACGGTTGCAGACCGATCACATCGATCTGCTGTGGGCGCACTTCTGGGATCGCCACACGCCGGTCGAGGAGATGATGGGCACGCTCGACACGCTGGTGAAGCAGGGCAAGGTGCGCTACATCGGACTCAGTGATCATCCTGCATGGGTGGTGACCAAGTGCCAGTACACCGCGCTGATGAACCGCTGGGAGCCGCTGTGCGCGCTGCAGATCGAGTACAGCCTGCTGCAGCGCACGGTGGAAAGCGAACTCATGAGCATGGCGCGCGACCTGAACCTGGGCGTGACGCCATGGAGCCCGCTGCGTGGCGGCGTGCTGAGCGGCAAGTTCGATCGCAACACGCCGCCGCCCGATGACGGCAGCACGCGCGTGAAGAAGGAAAGCAACTACCTGAACGAGCGCAGCTACGCGCTGATCGATCTGCTGCGCCAGATCGCGGCGGAGCGCGGATGCACGGTGGCGCAGGCGGCGCTGCGCTGGCTGCTTGACCAGAACGGCGTCACAAGCGTGATCATCGGCGCGCGTCACTCGAAGCAGCTGCAGGACAACCTCGGTGCCTGCGCGGTGCGGCTGACAGCGGACGATCACCGGCGCCTCGACGAGGCGAGCAAGGTCGAGCGACCGTTCCCGTGGGACTTCCTCGACATGGTGAAGGCCGGCATCCAGAACGGCACCACCATCAACGGCGTGAAGAGCGATCCGTGGCATCTGACGCCAAAGGGTGATCACGAGCGGCACTGAGTCCGCGCGCCTCGGTCGCGATCAGCGCAGGAATCCACACG
>RFQW01000095.1 GCA_009924765.1 Planctomycetota bacterium
AAGCACGGCATTCTGCTGGTGACCGACGAGGTGATGTGCGGCTGGGGTCGCACCGGCAAGCTGTTCGCGTTTCAGCACGGCGACATCGTGCCCGACATCGTGACCATGGCGAAGGGCCTGACGAGCAGCTACCTGCCGCTTGGCGTGATGGCGGTGATCGGTCCCTTCAATTTCCCGGCGCATCTGCCCAACGGGCACTGGGTGCCGGCGCTGCTGCTTGGCAACAGCGTGGTGTTCAAGCCGAGCGATCGCACGCCGGCGGTGGGGCAGGTGATCGCCGAGATCGCGCAGGAGGCTGGGTTGCCTGCGGGCGTGTTCAACGTGGTGCAGGGTGGGGCGGATGTGGCCGCGCGCCTGGTGGCGCACGAAAGCATCGACGGCGTGCTGTTCACCGGCTCATTTCCCGTGGGGCGGCGCATCCTGGAGGCGAACCTCGATCGGCCGGGCCGAATGATCGCCCTGGAGATGGGCGGCAGCAACGCGGCGATCGTGTGGAAGGATGCGGACCTGCGCCGCGCCGTGATCGAGTGCGTGCGCGGGGCCTACGCCACCACGGGCCAGCGCTGCACCTGCACGCGACGCATCATCGTGCATGCGGATATCGCGGAGCGCTTCATCACGGCGTTCACCAAGGTGGCCAGTTCGGTGGTGGTGGGTGCGGGCACCGACCCCGAACCGCTGTTCATGGGACCGGTCGTGTCGTGCGCGGCGGCTGACGCCGTGATCGAGCGGCAGGCGGCGCTCGCGCGTGCGGGCGGTCGCGTGCTGCTGGAGGCGGCGCGATTCGATCGCAAGGGATGGTTCGTCGGGCCCGGTCTGGTGGAGGTGCCGCGCTTCGAGCGCGCCACGGACTGCGAGACCTTCGGGCCGCTGGCGCAGGTGTCGGTGGTGAATGACGTGCAGGATGCGATCGCGCAGGCCAATGCCTCCGACTTCGGCCTGGTTGCGTCGGTGTTCACGAACGACGAGACCACATGGGCCGCATGTTTCGACGCGATCCGCGTGGGGTGCCTCAACCGCAACACCGGCACGGCGGGCGCGAGCAGCCGGCTGCCATTTGGGGGTCTGGGTCGCAGCGGCAACCTTCGGCCCGCCGGCAGTTTCGCGGTGGATCTGGCCGCGTATCCGTTGGCGAGCATGCAGGATGGGGCGGCGGAAACGGCGGTGCCGTCGGGCATGTGTCACCGGGCATGCCCTGACTGACCTGCTCCGATCACGAAAACACGCTTGGCAAGAGGCTGCATGAAATCTGGCAGCGCTCCGATCAACCGCAACAGCGTTTCGGTGTAACCGAATCGAAGGAGTGTGAGTGCACAGAAGAGATACAGACTCCCCGCAAGCACGCACTCAATCGCCGATGTCAGTCGAAGACTGAGATGCATTCGAAAGGGTTCCACGGCGCTGTGGGCGAGGCCGGCCGCGGCGAGGGCGCTCAGTAGCGCCGCGAGTGGGGTTGAGTACAACTCGTATAAGACGGTTTGGCTTGACATGCCCGAACGCACCATAATCCGGTAGAGCTCTCTACTGGCGACGACTGCACTGACAGCGCCAACGGCAGCGGAAAGCACGATCGCCGAAGTCAATGCGTTCAGGTTGAGCAGCACGATGAAGATGCTGGCTGCGAAGGCAGGCACGATCTTGGAGACCCCGCGCAGGAGATCAAGACGGATAGCGAGTTTCCAGTCGCGGACTCCGGCGATCGGGGCCGAGACGAGTTGGAGCGCTGCTGGATAGACCAGCGTCGCTGATAGGATCAGCACCGGAAAATACGCGTCTGCCCACTTGCCGCCCCAGATGGTGCGTTCAAACGAGTCGAATACCGTCGGAATCAGCATTGTGACGAGGGGCATGAACACCAGCGCTCCGTTGAAGATCGTTCGCAGCGACGCGTGTTCCTTGTTTTCGTCACC
Organism: Planctomycetota bacterium; assembly: GCA_009924765.1. Classification (GTDB taxonomy): domain Bacteria; phylum Planctomycetota; class Phycisphaerae; order Phycisphaerales; family SM1A02; genus SYAC01. The sequence goes on from RFQW01000095.1 coordinate 1,911, forward strand.
GCGAACTTGGGCCGTGGTCGCGGTGAACACTGAGCGTAAGGTGTTTCCGACGAGGGAGGCGGGTTGCATGGCGAGCTGTGAGGCGAAGTAGTAGTAGCCCAGAACCGCTGCCGGAAGGAATGCGCTCCCGACGAGGGAGTCGGTCTGCGAGTTCAGCGTCACCATGAGCCCCACGACAAGCGGAAGGCGCATCTCGATGAGTGTGGCCCTGAACCAGGGGCCTTGCGGTCGCAGCGACGTTAGGCGCAGTCCGCTCCGCAGCCAGGTCCAACAAGATTCGACCGTTTGCGCGAGGAGGATTGCCCCAGCGAGGGCCATCGGACCGTACCCGGCTCGGGCAAGGGCCCACGTGCCGAGCAACTTGGTCGCGCCCGTTATCGTGTCGAGGAGTGAAATCTCGCCGAGGCGCAGGAATGCGATCATCCGTGCGCGCGGGAACACATTCAGGTTAAACACGACAAAACTGCCGCCGATCACGAGTGTCGTCGTGATGAGATCTCGCAGTGGATAGGCGTTCGAACTGGAGTACCACAGTGCGATCGGCCAGGTAAGCGCTATGGTCAGAAACGCCCCAAGCGCCGTGAACAGCAGGGAGTAGCAGAAGAAACGTCCGGCATCAGACTCGAATTCCGAGGGAGTCATCGTTTGGACGTGATTCCCCGTGCCGCCCGCGCGCAGGGCGGTGGTGACTGTGGTGATGCCCACTGCCGCGGCGTAGACGCCAAAGTCAGTCGGGGACAGATAGAAGGCAGCGACGATCTGCGCCAGTGCGGTAGCTAAGCGACCGAATGCAGCCGAGAGCACAACCTGCAGGATTGATCTTGGACTCAGTTTCGAGAGCATTCGTCAGGCCTCGGGTCAGTGATCGCGTGTGGAATCACTACGCGTCCTGCATCAATCCTATTTCGGAACCATCAGGCAATGCAATGAAACTATCAGCACGGCGCAGTTGGCCTTGCCGCGCCGGGCGGGGACATGTCACAACCCGGAATCAGGCCTCAAGTTGAGCTGCAAGCCACTCCGCCGCCCGATCCGCCGCCACGCGCTCCTGCCGCTGGTCATCGCGGTGCCGCACCGTAAGTGTGCCATCCTGCAGCGTTTGGCTGTCGATGGTGAAGCAGAACGGCGTGCCGGCCTCGTCCATGCGCGCGTAGCGCTTGCCGATTGACTGCTTCTCGTCGAACTCCACGTTCCACTTGCGGCGCAGCTCGCGCCACAGGCGTTCGCCGATCTCGGGCATTCCATCCTTGTTCACCAGCGGGAAAATTCCCGCCCATGCGCGGCGCAAATTTCATGAACACCTTGCTGGCGCGACTTTCATCGGGGGTGTAGGCCTCGCACAGCAGCGCAAGCGTGCCGCGGTCGGCGCCGGCTGACGGCTCGATCACGTGCGGGAAGTACCGCTCGTTGCGCTCCTGGTCGAAGTAGCGCGCCTTCTCGCCCTTGCCGCTGTGTTCGGCATGCTGCTTCAGGTCGAAGTCGGCGCGATGCGCCACGCCTTCCAGTTCGCCGAAATCGGGGTCGGTGAAGGGGAACTTGTATTCGATGTCGCACACGCCCGCGCCCGCCTTGGCGTAATGCGCCAGTTCGTCCCGGTCATGCTCGCGCAGGCGCAGGTTGCTGCCCGTCAGGCCGACCGACTGCCACCAACGGAAGCGCTCGTTGCGCCACCAGGCATACCACTCGTTGGCGCTGTCGGGGCGGATGAAGAACTCGATCTCCATCTGCTCGAACTCGCGGCTGCGGAAGGTGAAGTTGCGCGGCGTCACCTCGTTGCGGAACGCCTTGCCGATCTGCGCGATGCCGAAAGGCACCTTCACGCGGCTCGAATCGACCACGTTCTGGAAGTTCACGAAGATGCCCTGCGCGGTCTCGGGTCGCAGGTACGCGTAGTTGCTCGGATCCTCGACCGCGCCCACCAGCGTCTTGAACATCAGGTTGAACGGCTTCGGTTCGGTGAGATCGCCGCCGCAGTGCGGGCAGGGGGCCTGCAGTCCGGTCGCGGCCACCTGCTCGCTCGCCAGATGCATGATGAACTCACGCAGCGACATCTGCAGCGGTCCACCCGCCATGCGATCCACCAGCCAGCTCAGCGTGACCTGCGGATTGCGCACCAACGCCAGATTCGGCGCCAACTTCTTGCCCTTCGTGTCGGCCCAGCGCTTCAGCTGCATGCTGTCGACGGCGCCGCCGGCGTACAGCTCGCCGAGCGCCTTGAACCACTCGGTCTCCGCGATCATGTCCCACAGGTGATCGGTGCGCATCAGGCGCTTGCAGTGGCGGCAGGTGCTCATCAGGTCGGCGAAGCCGCCCACGTGACCCGAGGCCACCCAGGTCTTCGGGTGCATGATGATCGTGCAGTCCACGCCCACGATGTCCACGGGATTGCCATCGGGGCCGATCAGTTCGCCCTGCACCACGTCCTTCCACCAGGCGTTCTTCAGGTTGCGCTTCAGCTCGGTGCCCATGGGCCCGTAATCCCAGAAGCCGTTGATGCCTCCGTAGATCTCGCTCGACTGGAAGATGAAGCCGCGGCGGCGGCAGAGGGCGACGATTTCGTCCATGGTTCCTGGCATGAGGAGCGCGATGGTACGGAAAACGCGGCCCGCGTTGGGGCCGCGTCTGGTCGCCGCTGCCGGGGTTCGTCAGTCGTTCGAGCGGCCGCGCGAGGCGATCAGCCGCAGGAATTCCTCGCGGGTGGCCATGTTCTTCAGGAAGATGCCGGTGAGCTTGCTGGTGGTGGTCCACGCGCGGGGCTGATGCACGCCGCGGTAGCACATGCAGAAGTGGCGGCATTCGATCACCACCGCCACGCCGAGCGGATTGAGGTGCTCCTGAATCGCCTGCGCGATCTGCGCGGTGAGCTTCTCCTGCACCTGCAGGCGCTTCGAGAAGATCTCCACCACCTTGGCCAGCTTGCTGAGGCCCACCACCTTGCCGTCCGGGATGTACGCGACATGCGCCTTGCCCACGAAGGGCACCATGTGGTGCTCGCAGTGGCTCTGGATGTCGAGGTCGGTGAGCAGCACCATCTGGTCGTAGCCCTCGACCTCGCTGAAGGTGCGGGCGAGTGCCTCGGCGGGATCCATGTTGTAGCCGCGGAAGTGCTCGTGCATGGCCTTCACCACGCGCTTGGGGGTGTCGAGCAGGCCTTCACGGTTCGGATCCTCGCCGATGAAGGAGAGCAGCGAACGCACGTGATCCATGGCCTTGCGGCACTCGGGGCTGTTGATGTCTGGCTCTCGCATGGGAAGGAAAGGATACGCAGGGTGGGGGGTGTTCACCGATAGCATGTCCGGACCATGGCTTCCTTCCTGCGACCGACCACTGTGGAGGCGATTTCGGCGATGACGCCTGTTCGCGCGGGTGAGCGGAAGCTGGGGGAGACCGTGCGGACCATGCCGGTGGGTACCGGACTCGCGGAGGGGCTTCGCGCCCTTCCGGAGGCCGGATTCGTGGTGGTGCTGGTTCCCGAGGACATCGGGGTGCGCGGGAACGGCGGCCGACCGGGTGCGGCCCACCTTGCGCAAGCGGCGCTGCGCCGTCTGCTGGCGATGCAGGACAACGCGTTCCTTCGCGGCGCGAGCATCGTGGTGGCGGGTGAGGTGGCGGTGCAGGACTTGATGCAGCAGGCGGTTGGTCTGGATGCGTCGCGGCCTGCGGATCTGGCGCGGCTGCATGCCCTCACCGCCGAGGTGGATGCGCGCGTGAGCGCAGTGGTTGCCGAGATTGCACGCGAAGGGCGACGGGTGCTCGTGTTTGGTGGCGGTCATGAGAACGCCTTCGGTCTGCTGGCTGGTCTGCACAACGCATTGGGCGCGCCGCTTGCGTGCGTGAACCTGGATGCGCACGCCGACCTGCGCGCCGACGCTGGCCGTCACAGTGGCAATCCATTCTCGAAGGCGATCGAGGCGGGACACCTGGATGCCTACGCGATGATCGGCCTGCATGAGAGCTACCTGAACGAGCACATGGCCTCGCGCATCGCGAGCGAGGCGCGCCTGCATGCCACCACCCTTGATACGGTGTTGCGTGGCGAGCGCACCGTGCGCGAGGCGTGCGAGAAGGCGCTTGCGTTCGTGGGCCATCGTCCGTGCTCGCTTGAAGTGGATCTGGATGTGGTGGCCGGCATGTCGGCCAGTGCCGCATCGCCGAGCGGCCTTTCGGCCGATGAGGTGCGGCGCTGCGTGTGCACGCTGGCGGCCGGCATGGATGCGCGCGCGCTGCACATCTGCGAGGGCATTCCTGGCGAGGGCGACGCAAGCGGCGCTGGCAAGCTGGCGGCGCTGATCGCATGCGATTTCATCAAGGCGGTGCAGGGTCGGCGGGCATGAGGTTGGCTTCGCGCCTGATCGGCGTCGATCTGGGCGGCACCAAGATCGAGGCAGCGGTGCTTGGAACCGACGGCGCCGTCGCATGGCGGCAGCGCGTGGCCACGCCGCAGGGCGACTACGAGGGCACGCTGCAGGCGATTCGCGGCCTTGTGCAGGCGGCGCGCGTGCACGCACCCGACGCACCCGGTGTGGGCGTGGGCTACCCGGGCTCGTGCAGTCCCTTCGACGGATTGCACCGCAACGCCAACAGCACCTGTCTGAACGGCAAGCCGCTGATCGCGGACTTGCAGCGCACGCTGGCCATGCCGGTGCGTGGCAGCAACGACGCCAACTGCTTCGCGCTGAGCGAGGCGGTGGATGGCGCGGGTGCCGGCGCGCGAACCGTGTTCGGCGTGATCCTGGGAACGGGATGCGGCGGGGGCGTGGTGGTGGATC
>RFQW01000096.1 GCA_009924765.1 Planctomycetota bacterium
CGCGGGCAACGCCAGCGACTGCAACGACTGCGAACAGACCCACGGCACGAGCGATCGACTTGGTCATCTCAGAATCTCCCGGAGCCCACGGAATGTCGACTCGACCACGACATTGTGCCGGGGGCCGAGGGGGCGAGTCAATGCCCCACGCCGGAACTTCCAAATGCACCGATCCTCACGCGCGCGGCGCAAGCTCGGGAATGCCGCGCTCGAACGAATCGGCCGTCACGAAGACCGGCTCGAGCGCGCCTCGGTGCTCGCGGATGAAGGCATCCGTGGCCTTCATGTGCCGCTCCTGCGGCGCATCCCATGTCACCTGCACCGGAATGGGATTGCCGTCGCGTTCCACCACGAAGTCCACTTCGCCGTCGCCGCGCCAGTAGCGCACCTGGCCGAAGCGATTGCGAAGCAGCGTGAAATTCAAGCGCCTTTCCCAGATCGGCGCCCGTAGGCGTGACGCAGGCTCGGCGCAGTCCTGGATCAACGGGGTAGTACTTGCGATTGCGCACCAACCGCTTGCGCTCGCTCCATGCATGGAATTCACACGGAAAGCACATGTATGCATCGGAGATGGCCTGCGTGTACAGGCTGGCGGTGTCGATGGACACGTCAAGTGCCGCGGCGATCCGGCGCATGCTGGTCTCTGATCCCGCGCCCTCGAACAGCATCTGCGCAAGCTGGCGCAGTGGCGCACTGGATCTGGCACCCACGCGCGACCGCACGTCGCGCTCCACGATGTCCTGAAAGTAGTTGCGCAGCATCATGGCGTGATCCGGCGATGCCACCGTGGCCGGGAATCCGCCGTTGGTCAGGTACTCGGTCAAGGTGCAGCGTGGACGCAGCGCGCGATACTCGGCGAGGTCGAAGGGAAAGAGTTCCACGGTGTGATGGCGCCCAGTGAGCACCGATCCCAGTTCGCCCGAGAGCAGATGCGCATTGGAGCCGGTCACGGCGAAGCGGCGCTTGCCTGAACGATCAAGTTGTGATCGCAGCCACCGCTCCCAACCCGCAACGCCCTGGATCTCGTCCAGAAAGTAGGTGCAGCCCGCGCCGCGATCCGCCTCGAAGGCATCCACGAGCGACTGCAGGCACTGGTGATTCAGCGAGCCAGCAAGGCGCGGATCCTCGAAGTTGATGAACAGGCACTTCGTGCGGTCGAGCGCGTAGCGATCCATGAGCTGCTTCAACAGCGTCGACTTGCCGCAGCGACGCACGCCCTGCACCACCAGCGCGATGTCGGGCCGAAACTCCTTGGGCACCTGCACGGAGCGCGGCACGGAGCGCGGAGGGGGTTCGGTCCAGTGGCTCCAGTCGCGCGCGATGTCGAGAAGGGGCGTCTCGCTCATGGTGTCGACTATAGTAGACACATGATTGAGTGTCGAGTAAATATGACAAAATGTGCTAGGGGCCTATAAAAGCAATCTTTCTGCATTCAAGAGCATCTCGAGATACTTCGATCATGCTCCGCCGACGCCTAGCGCGGCTCTTACACCTGCGCCGCCGGCTCCACGAAGTGCCCGCGACCGCGTCGCAGCGCGGCGATGGTCTCGACCAGGCCCTCCGCCTCCACAGGCTTGCCGATCAGCCAGCCCTGCGCCGCGTCGCAGCCCTGTTCCTTCAGCCAGGCCCATTGCGTGGCGTGCTCCACACCCACGGCGATGGCGCGCAGGCCAAGCTGGTGTGCCAGACCGATCACCGTCTGCACCGCCATGCGGTCTTCGGGTGTGCCGGGCAGCGGGCGCACGAAACTGCGGTCGATCTTGATCTCGCTGATGGGAAGGCCGCGCAGGCTCGCCAGCGTGGCAAGCCCCGCGCCGAAATCGTCCAGGCACACGCCCACGCCGATGGTGCGCAGCGACTCAAGCGTGGCGTGCAGGCCCTTGGCTTCGCGCAGCAGCGCGCTTTCGCCCACTTCCAGTGATAGACGGTCGGCGGCCAGGCCGCTTTCACTCAGCGCCTGACGCACGGTGTCGATGAAGTGCTCGTTCAGCATCTGACGCGGCGACACGTTCACCGACACGCGCAGGCGCAGACCCTGACGATCCCAGCCGGTGGCGCTGCGGCACGCCTCGCGCAGGCTCCATGCGCCGATGTCGTCGATGAGGCCGGTTTCCTCGGCCACTGCCACGAAACGGTTGGGCGGCACGCTGACGCCGCCCGGCATGTTCCAGCGGATGAACGCCTCCACACCGAATGGCTCGCCGCGATCCATGCGCACCTGCGGCTGGAACACCAGACGGAATTCCGCCTGCTCCACGGCGCGTCGCATGGCGGTGGCGATCTCCAGATCACCCAGCACGCGCAGGCCCATCTCGTCGTTCCAGTTGTGCGGTTCGTTCAGGCTCTGATCGCGTGCCTCGCGCGCGGCCACCTCGGCGCGGCGGATGGCGGTGGCGGCATCCAGCGCCGAACCGCTCATGGCCACCATGCCCGCATGCACGCGCAGGCGAAGTTCGCGGCCATCCACGTGCAGCGCCATGCGCGCGTGATGCATCAGGGCCGCCGCCACATCGGCCGCGGCGGCGTGCGCGTCCAGCGCCACCACGGCGCCTTCATCCAGCATGATGATCTCGCAGCCCTTGGGAAGCAGCGGCGCCAGACGCGTGCGCAGTTCGCTTCGAAGCAGCAGGGCGTTGTCGGCACCCACGGCCGCGGCAAGCGCGTCGAGGCGATCCACGCGCAGCGCCATCACGGCCTGCAGGCGACCCGCGGTGGCCATGCGTTCAACCATCTGTTCAGCGGTGCGTCGGCGCGCGTCGGCGCTGCCCACTTCCAGCAGCTGGCGGCGGCGTGCGATGCGACCGGCCACGGCCTGCAGCAGTTCGTCGGCGGTGGCGCCAGCTCCCAGCGCCTGATCAGCGCCAGCGGCAAGCAGTGCGGTGTGTCGGTCGCGAAGCGCCACCACCACCAGCATGCAGCTGTGCAGCGCATGTTCGGCGCGCACGCGCTGCGTGAAGGCCAGCGCCTCGCAGGCGGGGGAATCGATCACGGCGATCGCGTCGGGAACCGTTCCCTGCGCCAGACGCAGGGCATCCGCGGCGTCGTCGGTCACGGTCACATGCGTGCTGGTGTCGGCGAAGGCACGAAGAGCCGACTCGCGGCGGTTGCCTGCATCACCGACCAGAAGCACGCGTGACATGCGTTCGAGTCTATCGGCGCGCGAGATTCAAGGGCACGGACCGGTGTCGAGCAGCTGCAGCGCCACGTCGCCGAAATCCACGAATCCGCTGCCGTCGATGTCGCTGTTGCAGCCCGCGCATGGGCCGAAGTCGAGCACGGTGAGCGCCACATCGCCGAAGTCCACGGTTCGGTTTCCATCCAGATCGCTGGGGCACGCCAGGTTGCCGCTCAGCTCGAAGGCCACGCTGTTCACCGCGTCGTCGGTCCAGGCGCTCCATTTGGTGTCATAGGTGGTGAAACGCATGCCCGGCGACTTGCCGCCCGACCACATCCATCCATCGCCGTCGGCGCCGTCGATCAGCAAAGCACCCACATGCATGTACCAGGTGCCGCTGGCCAGACGACCCGACACGGGAACGGTGAACTGATACTCCTTGCCGCCGTCCGTATTCAGGCGACCGGTGTACGACTCGGTGATGGCGCTGCCGCGCAGCACGGAGAACTGCAGCGCCGGCGTGGTGAAGGTGCTGTCGTAGAAGCGCACCGTGAATCCGCGCACATTGTTTGGACCGGGGTAGATGTAGTTCTCGCTGCTGCCCCAGAAGCGAAGCGACGTGAGGTCGACCGCGTTCGACAGGGTGACCTTGGCGGCGACCGCCTGCGCGTAGAAGTAGGTTGCGGCATCCGGATAGGCGTGGGCAAACCAGCCGTCGGCCGTGGTGGCGCGGGTGCTGGATGCCACGATGCCTGCACCCAGCAGGGGCAGGCAGGCAAGCGCCAGGGCGCCGGTGAACATCTTGCGGGTGGGGGTCATCGCGAGCGCATCATTCTTGCCGATGGATCGGCCAGTTCCAAGCCCGAGTACGGCAATTGATTCGAAACAGGTGAACGGAAAGGTGCGTGGACTGCGAATTATTGTCCGCAGCGGGGTCGATTTGAAGGAAAAAGGGCAGGCTGTGGGCGCCGTAGCCACGCAGGCCATCACCATGCCGCGCATGAGTGTTCGCGTGCATGGATTCGCGTTGCGGGGCATCGAGGCGGTGCCCTGCGAGGTGGAGGTGGATCTGAGCGGCCAGGGACTGCCTCGCACCACGCTGGTGGGCTTGCCCGATGTGGCCGTGCGCGAGGCGATCGACCGGGTGCAGACGGCTGTGGCCAACGCGGGCTTCGATTGGCCGGGCGGGCGCGTCACCATCAATCTGGCGCCGGCCGACCTGCGCAAGGAGGGGCCGGCGTTCGATCTGCCCATGGCGCTGTCGGTGCTGGCGGCGGGCGGAGCGGTGAAGCGCGCGAAGGGTGCGGTGCAACTGGATCGCTGGCTGATTGCGGGCGAGCTGGCCTTGGATGGTCGGGTGCGGCCGGTGCGAGGTGCGATCTGTCTGGGCATTCTGGCCAAGCAGGCTGGCTTCGAGCAGGTGATGGTGCCCGTGGAGAACGCCGCCGAGGCGGGCGCGGTGCAGGGCGTGCGCGCGGTGGGCGTGGCCACGCTGCAGCAGGCCATCGCGGTGTTGGCGGGCATGCAGCAGGGCGTCGCCGCGTCGCCACCAGGCGATGCGGAACTGGCTGCGGCCGAGGTGAACTTCGATCGCATCAAGGGGCAGCACGCGGCGCGACGTGCGTTGTGCGTGGCGGCGGCGGGCATGCACAACCTGCTCATGATCGGCCCCGCGGGCAGCGGCAAGACGCTGATGGCGCGCGCGTTGCCAGGGCTTCTGCCGCCCATGACGCTGCACGAGCGCATGGAGGCCACGCGCATCCATTCGTGCGCGGGGTCGCTGCCAACGGGTGGTGGATTGCTCGCGCGCAGGCCGGTGCGTTGCCCGCATCACACCGCCAGCGCCGCGGCCATGGTGGGCGGAGGCAGCGTGCCGCGCCCCGGTGAGGTGAGTCTGGCGCACGCCGGCGTGCTGTTTCTGGATGAGGTGGCGGAGTTTCCACGCGGCGTGCTGGAGGCGTTGCGCGAGCCGCTTGAAGATGGCTTTGTCACCGTCAGCCGCGCGCGCGGAGCGGTGCGATTTCCGGCTCGAGCGCTGCTGGTGGCGGCCATGAATCCAACCGCGCGCGGCGATCTGCGCGTGGGCGGTGGCAGTGCCATGGATCGCTATCTGGAGCGGCTCAGCGGCCCGGTGATCGACCGCATCGACCTGCATGTGGAAGTGGCGGCGGTGCCGTTTGACGCGTTGCTGGCCGCGCGCCCCGCCGAAGGCACGGATGCGCTGCGTGCGCGCGTGCTGGCGGCGCGTGAGCGATCGGTGCGACGGCAGGGCGAGGTGTCCAATGCGGCGCTTGCGGGTGCTGCGCTCGATGCCGCGGCGCCGCTCGAGGGCGCGTCGCAGGACTTGCTGCGTCAGGCGATGGCGGAACTGGGCCTGAGTGCGCGCGCCTTCGACAAGGTGCGGCGCGTGGCGCGCACGGTGGCCGATCTGGAAGGCTCGGAGCGCGTGCAACCACAGCATGTCGCCGAGGCGATCGGCTACCGATTGCTCGACCGGTTCCGCGGTGCGTGCGGCAGTTTGGCTGCGGCGCGCATGCCGCAGCGCAACGCCGTCAGTTGTTCACCGGGATCGTCAGCAGCGGGGCAGGTCCGGCTGGGGCCGACTGGATGCGACTGATCTGCACCAGCAGCGCCAGCGAGTCCTTGGCGGCGAGGTCACCGTGGTCCACGCTGTAGTAGTAGCCGTCGTATTCGCACCACACCAGCGCGTCCTTGGGTTTCCCCTTGGAGAACGCGATGCGCAGGTTGCCACCGGGATCGAACTTCTTGGTGCGGCGCTCGTGCTCCGGAGGCGTCTCCACGTCCTGTGATGCGGCGAACATGACGTCCACCAGCGACCGCAGCTGCATCCGCTCAAAGGGGATCGTGATGTCGCCCACATGCAGGTCATAACCACCCTTGGGCCGCATCGTCACGCTCACGCGGTCGGACTCCTCGGCCTTCTCGAGCCGCTTCACCATCTCCTTGAACTGCTCGCGGGTGTGCGACTTGCCGTTGTTCACCAGCACTTCGCCGGTCTCGGTGGTGTAGCGCTCCACCAGCATGGTGGCCAGCTTGTTCACCGGCCAGCCCGCGCGCACCAGCAGCGCGAAGTTCTCGTACGAGATCTCGGTCATGAACTGCTGCACGTACGCCTTGCCCTCGATGGGCGTGTAGTTGATCGTGGGCTTGCTGGCGAACTGGTAGTTGCCGCCGATGGTGAACGGCGTGGTGGCGTTGGTGAGCGTGGTCTCCGCGTTCACCTCGGCGCGGCTCTCGTAGGCGGCGGTGACCGAGCCGGCCTGCAGGAACAGCGGCGATTCGCGGTAGTGCATGCGCACCAGGTTCAGCACCATCTGCTGGGTCTGGTTGAACTGGATGATGCTGTTGTAGTCGGGAAAGTCGGAGCGGATGGCGTTGTTGGCCACCGCGCAACCACCGGCAAGCAGCAGTGCGGTCAGGGTCGCGCCGCACAGCGCGTGACGAAGGGCGTGTGCTGGCAGGGAATGCATCGG
>RFQW01000097.1 GCA_009924765.1 Planctomycetota bacterium
ACTTCCGGCAGCCGGCGGCCGAAGATGAGCAGCGCCAGGAACACCAGGATCAGCCATTCCCAGCCACTTGGCAGGCCGAGGGCGAGCAGGTTGGTCGAGAGCAGGGAGGTGTGAGCCATGGGGCGCATGCTAACCGAACTCGCACCCGGTTCTGCAAACCTGTGTATTTTGCCGCCCATGCAAGGATGCAGCCCCCGGCCCCTTCGGGCCCTCGCGTTGATCGGTTCGCTCGCCTTCTTCAGTGCGCTTGCAGGATGCAAGACGGAGGAAGCGCCAGCGCCCGCACCTGATTACACGCGCCAACTCGGCCCCGGCGAGTGCGCGCTTCGCAAGCTCGACCCCAGTGAGTGGCCCGATGTCGGCGCGCCGTGGCGCGTGCGTGACCCCAATCTCACGCAGGCACTCGATCGCAGCATCACGTGGTTCGGCTTGCCCTCGAGCAAGACCAAGTTCCCGTTCATGCAGGTGTGCACATGGGATCAGGCCGCCGCCAGCGCGGTGGCGTTCAAGCAGGTGCTGCAGGACAGCAAGGACGAGGCAAGCTTCGTCGCCGCACTCAAGCAGAACTTCGATGTGTGGCAGACCGTGGGTTGGAACGGCAAGGGCGTGGTGCTGTTCACCGGCTACTACAGCCCCGAGTTCAAGGGCAGCCTGAAGCAGACGGGCGAGTTCAAGTATCCGCTGTACAAGCGACCGCCCGATCTGGTCACCGATCCGAACAACGGCGAGCCGAAGGGCCGCGCCGCCAAGGATGGCTCCGTCAAGCCATGGCCCGCGCGCAAGGAGCTCGAGGACAGCCAGGCCTTCAAGGGCACCGAACTTGTGTGGCTGCAGTCGCCGCTCGATGTGTACATCGCGCAGGTGAATGGCAGCGCCAAGATCATCCTGCCCGACAACTCCACCTACTACGTGGGCTACGCCGGCAAGACCGATCGGCCGTACAAGGGCCTGGGTGCATCGTGCGTGGAGGCGGGCCTGATTCCCAAGGACAAGCTCTCGCTCAGCGCCATCGTCGCGCTGTATCAGAAGGATCCCGCCAAGGTGCAGGAGCTCATCTGGAAGAACGAGAGCTATGTCTTCTTCGCCACCTATGACGGCAACAACTGGCCCAGTGGTTCGCTCGGCTTCAAGGTGACCGAGAAGGAGACGTTGGCCACCGACAAGAAGGTGTATCCACAGGGTGGCGTGGTGCTGGTGGACACGCAGAGCATCGACTTCGGCGGCAAGAAGCAGCGCTTCATGAAGTACATGCTGGATCAGGACACCGGTGGCGCCATCCAGGCACCGGGCCGCGCCGACATCTACATGGGCGTGGGCCCCGCGGCCGAGATCCTGGCCGGTGGTCAACTGTGCGAAGGCACCATGTACTACCTCTTCCTGAAGCCCGACGCGGTGAGCCAGTTCCCGCTGCCGGCCTCGAAGAAGGCGGCGGCGCCCGCAGCCAAGCCCGCGACCGCGACCAAGCAGAAGGGCCTGAAGGGCCCGGCGAAGGGCGACGACGCCAACAAGTGATCTGAAGGTTGGATTTCCACGCGGCGCGTCCCATCCGGGCGCGCCGCGTTTCTTTTTGCGCCGTGTCGAGCGAGTGTGGGGCGTTCAGTGCCGGAAGTGCCGCATGCCGCTGATCAGCAGCGTCGCGTTGCGATCGCGGCACAGCGCTTCGGTGTCGGCGTCGCGCTTGCTTCCGCCTGGATGCACCAGGCAGCCAACGCCTGCATCCAGCAACGCGCGCGGACCATCATCGAACGGAAAGAACGCGTCGCTGGCCGCAACGGGCACGATCTTGCCCGCCGCCTGCAGACGCGCCTTCGCCTTCTCGACGGCCTGACGACATGCGGCCACGCGGTCCATCTGGCCTGCGCCGGCGCCCCACAGCGATCCGCCGCCGCCGATGCACACCGCGTTGCTCTTCAGATGCTTGCTCACCACCGCAAGGAATGCGGCATCGTCGCGCGTGGTGTCGCTTGGTGCGGGGCCGGCCATGTGCTGGAACGCCTTCGCGTCCACCGGTGCATCGTCCGCCTCCTGCACCAGCAGGCCGCCGGGCACGCTTCGCAGCAGTCGAGACGCGGCTGTGGGCTTGCGTGGCGCGGCCGCGATCAGTCGCACGTTCTTCCAGCGCTCGGCCAGCACCTTCACCGCGGCGTCATCGAATGCGTCGGCCACCAACACTTCCAGAAAGCGGTCGGGCTTGGCGATGCGCTCGGCGATGGCCGCGTCCACGCGGCCCGCGATGGCCACGATGCCGCCGTAGGCCGCAAGTGGATCGCCCGCGTACGCGCGATCGAATGCCTCGCCGATGTCGGCGCCCACGGCCGCGCCGCACGGATTGGTGTGCTTCACCACGCATGCGGCGGCGCGCACGCCGGGCATCGATCGCAGGTCGGTCACCAGATCGAGCGCGGCGCCCGCATCCAGGATGTTGTTGTACGAAAGTGGCTTGCCTTCCACCACACGCGCGTCCACCACGCCAGGATCGGGGTCGGCCGCATCGCGGTACACCGCAGCGCGCTGGTGCGGGTTCTCGCCGTAGCGCAGGCTGCTCACCAGCGTGAAGCGCAGGTCCAGCGTCTTCGGGAAGCGCTCGCCAGGGCCCTGCATCCACCCGGCGATCGTGGCGTCGTAGCGCGCGGTGTGCGCGAAGGCCTCGGCGGCAAGTTCGCGCTTCAGCGCGGCATCCACGCGGCCCTCGCCTCGGCGCAACGCCTCGATCACGCGGTCGTACTGCGATGGATCGGTCACCACCGCCACGGCATCATGGTTCTTGGCGGCACTGCGAATCATGGCCGGCCCACCGATGTCGATCTGCTCGATGCACTCCTCGAAGGTGGCACCGGACTTCGCGATGGTGGCGGCGAACGGATACAGGTTCACGCACAGCAGGTCGATCGGCTCGATGCCATGCGCCTTCATCGCGTCCACGTGGCTTGGCAGGTCGCGGCGTCCAAGCAGGCCGCCATGCACCTTGGGGTGCAGCGTCTTCACGCGGCCATCCAGCATCTCCGGGAAGCCCGTCACCTGATCGATGGGTGTCACCGGAAGGCCCGCCTCGGCCAGGCTCTTGGCGGTGCCACCCGTGCTGATCAACTCGAAGCCCACGGCCACAAGCGCCTTGGCGAACGGAATCAGGTCCCGCTTGTCACTGACGGAAAGAAGCGCGCGTCGCATGGTCATGCAAGCATCCGTTCGTTCAGGCGTCCGGCTTGTCGGCCTCGGCGTCCGCGGGCTTGGGCGCCTCGTCACCGGATTCGGTGTTGGCGGGCGTTGCGGCAGCCTTCGGCGCCTTGGCTGCGGACACGGGTGATGCAACAGCCAGCATGGATGCCGTTCGACATCGCTGCAGGCGGCCATCCTTGTTCAGCATCAGCAGATCGCCGTTCACCGGCGCGCTGCACCAGACGGCTTTCATGTTCGGAAGCTGCGTGCTCTGACGCACACCGCCGGTGCGGTCATCGATCAGGGACAGCATGCCCGATGCGGCATCCCAGCAAAGCACACCCTCGGCATTGCGCGAAATCGCGTTGCCCACGGCCTTGTCGCTGATCCACTTCAGGTCGCCATCAGGCTTGTCGCTGGCGTTCGCGCGCAGGGCCGCCAGACCGGCGCCCGGCACCTGCACCAGAACCAGATCGCCGCACACGGCGGGGGGGTTGTCCAGTTCGGCCGGCGCAAACCACTTCCAGAGCGTGCGGCCGCCATTCACTTCGAAGGCCCGCAGATACTGGTCCTTGCTGCCGACGAAAACCAGGCCGTTCGCCAAGGCCGGCGTGGCCACCACGCCACCGGCCAGCTTGGTCTGCCACAGCACGGCGCCGGAATCCTTGTTCACGCACGACACTTCGCCGCGGCTGGTGGTCACCACCAGCAAGTCGTTGGCGCCTCCCACGGGCGCCGACTCGAAACTGCCGCGCATCTGCATGGCGCGGATCTGTCGCATCACCACGTGGCTTCCGGCGTCCGTCGTGCCTGGCACGTTCGTGATCACGCCTGGGCGAATCTTCGACTGAGTGCGTGATGGAATGCGCTCGATCTCGAAGCGCGTCCACACCAACTTGCGGCTGGCGCTTCCGTAGATGCACTCCGATCCGAACATGGTGGCCACGGTCGACGGAATCTCCGCATAGTCCGAGGTGCCGGCCACATCGCCGGTCTTGCCATCGAGGACCACGCACCGCAGCGAACCGAGCATGATGGCCATGTCACGGCCATCCACGCGCGCGGGCAGCACATCCACCACACGCTCCCGGTCGCCCAGGCCGGCGGACTGCCAGCGCACGCCTCCCGATGTTCGATCAAGCGCGATCAGGGCACCGGCGCCGTCCCATGCGTACACCGAACCGGCATCTCCGACTTCGGTGTTCATCTTGGCGCCGTCCCACTGCGCATCCTGAACCACAGGCAGCGTGGCTTGCCAGGCGGATTCCAGGCCAAGCGTTCGAAGTTCGTCCACGCGCATCAGCAGCTCGGTGCGGCCGTCGGTCTTGGGCGCGTTCGCTGGCACCGCGGGCTTGGAGCCATCGCGGGCCAGGGCTGGCAGTGCGAGCGTGAGGCAAAGGCCTGCGAGACAGGCATGGAATCGGTGGGTGGTCTGCATGTTCGTGGGGGCCCTGCGAAAGAGCGGCGATTATAGGGAAGGGCGCCGAAGGCCGACGCTGCCGCGCCTGAAGTGGTGCGGATGCGGCAGACAAAGAGAACCCAAGAAAACCCTAAAAAGAAACCAAGCGCACCCTTTCAGAGTCGCGCTTGGCCTCCCTTTCCCTCAACCTTCCATCACGTTCGTTTGCTCGGAGCAAGGTTTCCAGCTTTCGCCGGAAGAGCTTGTGAGAGGTTCCCTTTCCCTCGCAATCTCTCGATCTGAGTCGAGGTCCCTTTTCCTCACCTCAGATGACCGTAAACAGATGCTCCTATCCAACGTTCGTGAGACCGAAGCAGGAGTTCCCTTTCACTGCCTCAGCGCACTCATATTCGCATATCGAATCGGGTCTGTTGCTTGACGCAGAGATGGTTTTGAAGATTTTTCTCCGTGTGCACCGTTTGGGCCACCAAAAACCGCCTTGGTGCTCCAAAAAGGCCGATTCAGCCCTTCGGAAAATGCCACTCGCTGCCCGGCGTGTAGGCCAGCAATTCGTACAGCTCCTTGCGGGTCTGCATCTGGTCCAGCAGTCCGCGCGCCGTGCCATCGCGCTTCAGTTGCGCCAGGCCGCGCGTCACGCTGCCCATGGCAACCCGCATCATGCTCAATGGGTGGATCACGATGCTGTAGCCCAGTTCGCCAAACCGCTGCACGGTGATGTCCGGCGTCTTGCCGAACTCCGTCATGTTGGCAAGCAGGGGCCCCGGGCTGGCCTTGGCGAAGTCGGCGAATTCCTGTTCGCTCTGCAGGCCTTCCGGGAAGATCGCGTCGGCGCCCGCCGCGCGATAGGCGTTGGCGCGCTTCACGGCGTCTTCGAAGCCGCTCACATGCCGCGCGTCGGTGCGCGCGATGATCATGAAATGTTTGCTCAGGCGGTGCTTCGCCATGGCCTGCACCTTGGCCGCCATGTCTTCCAGCGGAATCAGGTCCTTGCCATCCAGATGACCGCAGCGCTTCGGAAACACCTGATCTTCAAGATGCAGTGCCGCTGCACCGGCGCGCTCGTAGGCCACCACCGTGCGCACGCAGCTCTCCACCTCGCCATAGCCGGTGTCGGCATCGGCGATCACGGGCAATCCGCTTGCATCGGCGATCTCGCGGATGGTGCGGCACACCTCGGTCATGGTCAGCAGGCCGATGTCGGGAAAGCCGGCCACGTTGGCGGTGGCGCCGCCGGACACGTACAGCGCGTGAAAGCCGGCCTGCGTGACCGCGCGTGCCACCAATGCGTTGAAGGCGCCGGGGGCATGCACCACGCCCTGTTGCATGGCTTCGCGCAGGCGCTGCCCTGGGTGTTTCGTGGTCACTTGGTGGTCTCCTTGATGAAGATGTAGGGGCCGTTCACGGTGCCCCACACCTGCTTGCCGGACGCGTCAAAGCCCTGGTCCCACGTGCGCAGCTCGTTCGACTTCAGCCACACCTGACTGTGTGCGTGCGTGGCGCCGCGCATGGTGGATGCGCACAGTTGCGAACCCGTGCCGCCGGTCCATTCCGCTTCACCCGTGCGCTTCAGATGCACGGAGCAGCCCTCGTCTGGCGTGAGCAGCTGGGGCATGAGCTGGTTCAAGCGATCGGTGTCCTTCCACGCGCCGGCAAAGCGCAGCGGGTCGCCCGGCAGCTCGAACATCATGTTCTCCACGCCTCCGTCCTCGTCCATGATGCGGTACACGCGCTGTCGATAGGGCTTGTCGGGCGTCTCGGCCGTGGCCTGTTCCATGTACAGCCACCGTCCATCGATGCGTTCCACCCAGATGGGCGCGATGTGCAGCACCATGGCCTTGAAGTTCTCGGGATCCGCCTTCGCCTGTGTGCTGCTCGAGTAGTTGCCCATCATCCACACGGCCACTTCATCGGCAGCGCGGCTAGGTGGCGTCTTGGCCATGGTGGGGCCCTGGTTCACGGTGCCGCATGCGGTCTGCAGCACGGTGGCCAACACTGCAAAACAAGCCGAAAGAGAGCGCAAT
>RFQW01000098.1 GCA_009924765.1 Planctomycetota bacterium
CGGCTGGTACTCGCCGGATGGTGTGGACATGGAGAACCACGGTGCCATGCCGGACATCCGAATCGCTCCCAATCCCGTGGATGAGTCGCGCGATTTCGATGCGCAGCTGAAGGCCGCGGTGGACGATCTGCTGCGTCGCACGCCACCCCCCGCCCAGACCAGCACCAAGTCCGCCTCGGCGGCGGGCGAAGTGTCTCAGCCGGTCAAGCCGGGGTAAGCCGCGCGGTAGTCCGCGATGGCGGCTTCCACCACCGCTCGCGCGCGCTGCACGCCGTAGATCTGCTGCACCTTCACGGTGGCGGTCTCGCCTGGCCGCATCTTGTAGGTGACGAAGTAGTGCTGCAGTCGCTCGATGAGCCGCTTCGGAAGATCGGTGATGTCGCGCGCCTCGCTCCAGATGGCGTCGTCCTTCAGCACGGCCACGATCTTGTCGTCGGCCTCGCCGCCATCCTCCATCAGCAGGCCGCCCAGCACGCGCACATCCAGGATCACCTCGGCGCGCGCGATCGGACGCTCGCTGAGCACGCAGATGTCCAGCGGGTCGCGGTCGCCATGCTGCAGGCCCGCCACCTTCGCCACACCGTCACCGCACAGGGTGCGCGGGATGAAGCCGTACAGCGTGGGGGGCGTGCTGCTCGAGCGCTGCGGCCGATCCACGCGCAGGAAGCCGGACACCTTGTCCACCTCGTACTTCACCAGATCGAACGGCGTGATCTCCACGAACGCGTTCACCAGATCGGGCGGCTGCGGCCCCACCGACAGTCCGTGCCACGGATGCGGCCGGAACTGCTGGTACGCCTCGCCAGTCACGCGCCACTCTCCTCGATGCGCTGACGCAATTCGATCGCCTTCGCGCGCAGGCTGTCCTGCACGCTTGCCAGCAACCCCACCAGCGGAAACTTGCCGCCCAGCGGACTGGAACCCAGTCGGCGCAGCAACGCATGCGGCACATGCTGCTGCGCGGCCAGCTGCTCGAAGTCGGCCAGCTTGCGGCCGGGTCGCCAGAAGTCGTCCAGACATGCCTCGAGCGGCGGCAACTGCGCCTTCTGCGAAGGCAGCTGCGGGCTCTGATGGCTCTGCGACACGCCGGTGGTCTGCACGGTGCGCGCTTCCTGCAGGCGCTCGAGCAGCGTGGGTCCGGCCAGACCGCGCAACTCGAACAGCGCCAGCGGATCCACCTCCAGGCGCTCGGCCAGCAGGTACGACACCGCCACCAGGTGCTTGCACGGCAGCTTCTCGCCGCAGTTGCACTCCACCTTCAGCTCCTGCGGCGTGGCGGGCAACAGATGCGTGCCGCACGCGGCGAAGGGCTTCTCGATCTCTTCCGGCATCTCGCCCACCAGCAGCTTGGCGGCGAACATAGCTTCGCGCGCCATCGCCTGCACCACCTCCACCCACTGCTCGCTGGTGAGGTGCGGCAGCGACAGCTTCACGGCGTATGGACGTGCGGCGCGGCCCTGCACCAGCGCCTCCACCAGGCCGTTCTCCAGCCCGAAGCTCGCGGCCTGTCCGCTGAGTGCGTATTCCATGCCAAGCACGCGCGCGCCGAGTGCCGCACGGCCTTCCACCACATCGGTGAACGCCTTCGCGAACCACGGCAGACCCTGCAGGCCTTCCTTGCGGCGGAACTTGATGCCATGACGCACGCGACGCGGAACGTCGGGCTTGCGGGGTGGCTGACCTTGGCTGGGATTCGCGCTCACACTTCCTCCAATGCCGCGCCACGCAGGCTCAGGATGTCGCGCAGCTGGCCGGTGCTCATCTCGGTCAGCCACTGCTCGCCGCTGCCGATGATCTGCGTGGCCAGCTCGGTCTTCTGCTCGATCATCTGGTCGATGCGCTCTTCCAGCGTGCCGGTGCTGATCATCTTGTGCACGTTCACGGTGCGCAGCTGACCGATGCGGAACGCGCGATCGGTGGCCTGGTTCTCCACCGCCGGATTCCACCAGCGGTCATAGTGGAACACGTGGTTGGCCGCGGTCAGGTTCAGACCCACGCCACCGGCCTTCAGACTGAGCACGAAGATGGGCGCGGTGCCTTCCGGATCCTGGAAGCGCGCCACCAGCTGCTCGCGCTTGATCTGCGGCGTGCCACCATGCAGGAACAGCGCCTCCACATCCAGCTCGCGGCGGATCATGGCCACCAGCAGGTGGCCCATCTGGCGGTACTGGGTGAACAGCAGCGCGCGATCGCCCGCGGCCACCACTTCCTCCAGCATCTGCATCAGGCGAATGCTCTTGCCGCTGCGCGAGGAGAGCGGACGATCCGACGCGCCAAGATCCACGGCGATGTCCGGCCCCGATTCCGACGCATCGTCGTTCACTTCCAGCGACGCCGGCTCTGCGGCGGCTGGCGCGGCCACTTCGCGCAGGTAGTGCGCGGGGTGGTTGCAGATCTGCTTCAGCTTCACCAGCGCGCTCAGCACCAGGCCGCGGCGACGCAGGCCCTCGGCGCGATCCACCTTGGCCAGCATCTCCTCCACCACCTGGTCGTACAGCGCGGCCTGTTCGCCCGTGAGCGGCACATGTTGACGCGTCTCCACCAGTGGCGGCAGATCGCTGATCACCTTGGCGTCGGTCTTCAGGCGGCGCAGGATGAACGGCTTCACCAGGTTGCGCAGGCGCTCGGCGCGCTCCTTGTCGCGGTGACGCTCGATGGGCACCGCGAAGCGGCGGCGGAAGTCGGCCATGGGGCCGAGGTAGCCGGGTGTGCAGAACTCCATGATCGACCACAGTTCGGTGAGACGATTCTCGACGGGCGTGCCCGTGAGCGCGATGCGATGACCCGCCTTCAGCGAGCGGATCGCCGCCGTCTGCTTGGTGGGCGGGTTCTTGATGTGCTGCGCCTCATCCAGCGCCACGCGTCGCCAATCCACCTTCTCGAGACTTTCCTTGTCGCGCGCCACGAGTGCGTAGGTGGTGATCATCACGTCCGACTTGGCGACCACCTCCATCAGCTTGTCGCCCTGCGGACGATCCAGGCCGTGGTGCAGATGCACGGTGAGTTCGGGTGCGAAGCGCGTGAGCTCGCGGTGCCAGTTGCCGAGCACGCTCATGGGGCACACCAGCAGCGTGGGACCAACGCGCTCGCCTTCGGGCGCCTTCTCACGCTCGTGCTGCAACAGCGCGATCAACTGGATCGTCTTGCCAAGGCCCATGTCGTCGGCAAGGCATGCACCCAGGCCATAGCGATCAAGGAAGGCGAGCCAGCTGAGTCCGGCGAGCTGGTACGGACGAAGCGTGCCCTGGAAACGCTTCGGCTGCTCCAGCATGTCCAGTCGCTCGGAGGCATGCGTTGGCCCGAAGACCTCGGCCACCCAGCCCTTCGCCTCCATGCCCAGGATGGGCATGCCCTTCGCGTCCTCGGCGGCGCCGTGCGCCAGTCGCATCGCCTCCAGCAGCGTCATGCGACCGCCCGGATGCTGCTTCAGGAACTTCAGGCCGGTGTCCAGATCCTCGCGGCGCACTTCCACCCAGCGCCCGTTGATGCGCACCAGCGGACTGCCCTTCTTGGCCAGCGCCTCGAACGCCTCGATCGACAGCGGCTGATCGCCGAGCGCGATCTGCCACGCGTAGTTCACCACGCTGTGCAGGCCAAAGCCGCCGCTCCGCGCTTCACCCTTGGGTGGCGCAAAGCCGTCGCCTTCCATGCCTTCACCCTCGATCAGCAGTCGGGCGCCAACGCGCGTGCTGGCCTGCGACCACCAGTCGGGCACCAGGCAGCGCACGCCGCTCTCCTCGATCACGGGACGAATCTCGCGCAGGAACGCGTACGCCTCGGCGGTGTCCAGATCCAGGCCGATGGGTGCGGCCTCTTCCAGCGCGTCCTCCAGCTTGGGCCAGATGCGCGAGGCGCGCGCGAGTTCGCTCAGCAGCATCTCGGCCGTGCGTTCGGCGCCGCTCTTGGCACCGCCCTTGCCAGCGGCCTGCTTCCACACGGTTTCGGCGTCGATGATGGTCGGCGGATCGTCGGTGGTGGCCAGATGGAAAACCAACCGCCACGCGTGACGATCCTCCTCGCCTTCCTGCGCCGCGTACAGCGCAGGCGGCGGCTCGATCAGTTCAAGCAGCAGGCGCATGGCACGGCCTTCGCCGATGTCTTCCAGCATGCCCAGCCACTGACGCACGCCGCGCACGAGACTCACGTCACCTGCGGTTGCCTGAGGCACATCGGGAGTTCGGTCAAGAAGGCCCTTCAGCCACGCCACATGCGCATCGATCGCCGGATCGCGATCCTCGATGGCATCGATGTAGCTCTCCTGCACCATCACGCCGCGCACGAAGCTGTCCACGCACGCGCCAAGGAAATCCTCGAGCACGGCCCAGCCGTCGGCCTCGTTGCTGTCGGCCACGGCGCGGCACAGCGGCGGCATGGCGGCGAGCAGCGTGGCCGCCTTCTCCGCGGTGCCGGCGTCGCTCAGCCACGGGCGCCAACGCGCCTCCATGCGACCACTGCGATCCTGCTGCACCGAGGGCACCACACGCTGATCTTCCAGCAGTTCCAGCGCGAACCGTGCGGCGGCGCACCAGAAGCGAAGCTCATGGCCAGCCTCATGATCCTGCTCGCCACGCTTCGACTCGTACGCCAGCAACGCACCCAACACGCGGTCGGCCGGCAACGCGAGCGTGGCGATCTCGCATGCCTCCAGACGCAGATCGCGTTCGGCATCGAGTGCCAGTCCAAGGTCCGCCACCAGGCGATCACTTGGAGACGGGCGCTGCTGCTCGAACGGCAGCACCAGCGGAATCATCGACTCGACGGCGCCCTCCATGCTCAGGCCCGCCGCCTCGGCGGCATGCTTCACGTCGGCGATCGACGCGGCGAATGGATGCTTCGGGATCTGATCCTGAACCGGCTCGGGCACCACTGCGCCGGAGCGGAATGCATCCACCGATTCGCCCCACACATGCAGTTGATGACGGTGCCAATTGGCGTGCAGGACAAGCATGGATGCGGGGCTCTTGAGGTCGGTCCGAGTCGAAGAGAAGGCTCATGATTGCGCTGGGACTCGAACCCAGGACCTGCCGGTTAAAAGCCGGCTGCTCTACCGACTGAGCTACGCAATCGCGGACCACGCAGCATACAGGAACCCCGATGGCCCCCTCTTGGCGAATTTCTGGATCGTATTTTATAGGACTCATATGGTCTCAAACTCGTAACGGACCGATTTTATTGGAACCCTATAACTCGAGCCGAAATGCCTGTGGTCCGGAAATGCATCGTGAAATTACGGAAGTCGCCCAACTCGGTCCCGGATGAATCCGAAGTTGGGGACTGATAAGGCACTCGCTCCCCCGCGTCGACAGGAGTCTGCAACGCGGGACGGGCACAACAAGGGAGGCACCCCATGGAACAGAACTTGCCCATCGTCGACCGCTTCGTTGGCTATCTCGCCGACGAACGCCACTTCAGCCCCTACACCGGGCGCTGCTACGGACTGGATCTGCGCCAATTCATGGACTACATCGCCACGGAGAGCGGACTCGAGATTTCGATGCCCGCCGAAAAGGCCGCACTGGAATCCGGCAAGGGCGACGCTTCGGCGCGCAACGTGACCGGTCGCATCCTGGCCTGTGATGTGGAGTTGATCCGGGGATTCCTCAAGCGCATCAGCGAGCAGAACTATTCGGTGGCCACCATGGCGCGAAAGATCGCCACGCTTCGCTCCTTCCACAAGTGGATGGAGCGCGTTGGACTGACCACCAGCAATCCGATGACGCTGATCCGCTCGCCCAAGCAGCCCAAGCGCCTGCCGAAGGCGATCACCGTGGATCAGATCGAGCGCCTGCTTTCGGCACCCGACGCCAACGACCTGCTGGGTGCGCGCGACCGCGCGATCCTGGAGGCGCTGTACTCCACCGGCATGCGCGTGAGCGAGGTGGTGGGCCTGAACCGCGGCGACCTGAACGAGAGCGGTGAGTGCGTGCAGATCCGCGGCAAGGGCAAGCGCGAGCGCATGGCACCGCTGGGTGGCCACGCCATGACCGCCATCCGCAACTACGTGAAGCTGCTCGATGCCGAGAAGGCCTCGCTGCCCTCCGGCCCCACCGCCCCGCTGTTCGTGAACAAGAACGGCACGCGCCTGAGCACGCGCTCGGTGCGCCGCAAGGTGGCCAAGTACCTGGTGCAGGTGGGCCTGGATCCGGACATCAGCCCGCACACCATCCGACACAGCTTCGCCACGCACATGCTGGACAACGGCGCCGACCTGCGCAGCGTGCAGGAACTACTGGGCCACCAGAGCCTGAGCAGCACGCAGGTGTACACGCACCTGACGTCGGGCCGCATGCGTGAGGCCTACGACAAGGCTCACCCGCGCGCCGAAGCGGGCTGAGCGTGCAGGGCGGCGAATGCCGCATCCGCATCGGACATCGCAAGCGACTCCTGCTGGGCCACCGACGTGAGGTGGCCCAGCTTTCGTCTGGCCCGCGGCTGCTTGCCATACAGGTGCAGATGCAC
>RFQW01000099.1 GCA_009924765.1 Planctomycetota bacterium
ATCCACCGCGACCTGAAGCCGGGCAACATCCTGGCCGGCATGTCCGAAGACTCCACCGCAAGTGGCTCCACCGGCGCGCGCGTGAAGGTGATCGACTTCGGTGTGGCCAAGGCCACCAGCGCCAGTTCGGTGGCGCACGACGTGTTCACGCAGACCGGCCAGATGATCGGCACGCCGGAGTACATGAGCCCCGAGCAGGCCGATGGCACCGACGACATCGACACGCGCACCGACGTGTACTCGCTCGGCATCGTGCTGTATCAGCTGCTCGCCGGTGCGCGCGCCGCCCTTCGATGCAAAGACCCTGCGAAGCGCGGGTATGGCCGAGATCAACCGCATCATCCGCGACGCCGATCCGCCGCGACCCAGCACCAAGCTGAGCCAGCTCACCAAGGTGGAGCCCGGAAGCGGCCAGCACAGCGCCGCCGAGATCGCCAAGAGCTGCGGCATGAAGCCCGACGCGCTGGTGCAGACGCTGCGGCGCGAACTGGAATGGCTGCCGATGAAGGCCATGCGCAAGGACCGCGCCGAGCGCTACCGCAGCGCGGCCGAGTTCGCCGACGATGTGCGCAACTACCTGCAGGGCAAGGCGCTCATCGCGGGTCCCGAATCGGCCATCTACAGGTCGAAGAAGTTCGTGCGTCGCCACAAGGTGGGCGTGGGCGCCGGTCTGGCCATCGCCGCATCGCTGGTGATCGCCACCGTGATCAGCACCATCTCGTTCATCCGCGAGGCGCGTGCGCGCGAGGCCGAGGCGCAGGCGCGCCAGCTGGCCGAGAAGCGCGAGAAGGAGACGCGGCAGATCGCCAGGTTCCAGGAGGACATGCTTGCACAGGTGGATCCTGCCGCCGCGGGCGTGAGCCTGATGGCCTCGCTCGAGCGCCGACTCAGCGTCACGCTGGCCGACCGCAAGGTGCCCGAGGCCGAGCGGCAGAAGGCGGTCGAGTCGCTCCGCAACGGACTGCGTCAGGTGAACGCCACCGACGCGGCGAGGGGTTTCATCGATGAGGTGATCCTGCTCCCCGCGACGGTCGCTAGCGGCGCACAGTTCAAGGATCAGCCGGAGGTGGAAGCTGGTCTCAAGCAGTCGCTTTCAAGCACTTACTACTCGCTCGGTCTGCCGACCAAGTCCAAGCCGCTGCAGGAGCGCGCGCTGTCGCTTCGTCAGACAACGCTTGGCGCCGACAATCCCGCCACACTCGAATCCGTCGACTGGAACGGCCGCGTGATGCTGGTCACGGGCGAGGCCACAAAGGCCACGTCCGTGCTGCAGCAGGCGCTCGAGGGTCGCAAGCGCGTGCTCGGTGAGCGAGACGTGAACACCATCTTCAGCATGCGCGGCACCGCTGATGCGCTGGAGGCCGAAGGCAAGCTCGACGAGGCGCTGGCGCTGAACCTGCAGGCGCGCAAGCTGGCAACCGAGGTGGCTGGGCCCAACTGCGACAGCGCCATCACGGCGGCGGTCGCGGCCGCCCGGCTTCAGCAGAAGCAGGGCAAGCCGGATGACGCAGTGGCAACACTGTCACCGGTGTGGCAGACGCTGAAGGCCATGCCGGACGCCCGTCCGCGCCTGACGCTGATGGTGCTGAACACCCTGGGTGCGGCACAAGCCGCTGTCGCCGTTACGCAGCCTTCGCCCGAGCGATGGAGCGCCGCCGAAGCCACCTACCGCGATGGTCTGGCCGTGGCCGTGAAGGCGCTAGGCGAAGAGCATCCTGGCACCTTCCAGATCCGCGACAACCTGGCCCATGTGCTGCTCGACAGCGGCCGCGTGGACGAATCGATGAAGTTGCTCGAGCAATCGGTGGAGATCGGACGGCGCACGCGCGACCCGGGCGATCCGGCACTGCTGCGCTCCATGAACGATCTTGGGCAGAACCTGATCCGCAAGGGCGACATGGCTCGCGCCATGCCCCTCATCGCCGAGGCGGAGCGTGGCATGGTCGCGCAGAAGGGTGCCGACGCGCCCGAAACGCTGCAGTTCAGCACCAGCTACGCGGTGCTGCTCGAGAAGCAGGGCAAGCTGGTGGATGCCATCGCGAAGTATCAGGATGTGCTCGCTCGCCGGCAGAAGGTCTTGCCCGAGGAGGACATCTCGGTGCTTGACGCCAGCACCAACCTCGGTCGCGCGCTCACCAAGGCCAAGCGTTTCGCAGACGCCGAGCAGGTGCTGGCCAAGGCCGAGGCCGTGGCCTCGACCAAGCGCAATCCCACCTCTGATGCGCGCTGGAACGTGACCAATCAGCTGCTCGATACCAGCACCACATGGCTGGCCGCGGATCCCAAGGCTTCGGTGGCTGCGCGCATTCCCGCGGCCAAGGCCAAGGTGGAGGAATTGCGTGCCGCCCGTGCCGCAGCCCAACCCGCTGCCGACCGACTGGAAGCGCGGCTAAGGGTTCACATTCTCGGACCCTTGGGGCAATGTCGTTCGGTTTCGAGCGATTGTCACCAACCTACAGGATCCAGTTTGTGCCAGCGGAAGTCGGGGCTAGATTGCAGTCGTGCGGCACGCGGTTCACTGCATCCGGACAGGTCTCGCCCTCACCGGCGGTTCGGGATTCTCTGGCACACGATCGTGATGGCGCCGACGCGGTTGCCAATGCGGATGTCTTGTTGCTGCTGTACGGCTGAGCCCCCAAACGACTGAAGGAACCATGTCGCAACGCACGACGCTGCACTCGCTCTCACGACCGTTCGCCTTCATCGCGGCCTGTGCGGCGTTCCTGTGCCCGCGCCTCGCTGATGCGCAATCGCAGGTGGTGGGATGGGGTGGCAATTCGTATGGGCAGACACAGCGCGCCTCCGTGTCGCTGCTTCCGTATAGCCAGGTCGCGGGCGGATACTTCCACAACATTGCCCTGCGTCGCGATGGCACGGTGACGACCTGGGGCGGTGGCGTGTGGGGGCAGATGGTGGTCCCTGCCAACCTTTCAGGCGTGGTGCAGGTGGCCGCCGGCTACCAGCACTCGATCGCCGTGAAGAACGATGGAACCGTGGTGTGCTGGGGTGCGGGAACGATCAACAACGGCTACAGCCCGCAATACGGACAGTCGATCGTGCCGACGAACCTGACGGATGTCCGGCAGGCCGCAGGTGGCGAATTCCACACGGTGGCCCTGAAGCAGGATGGCACGGTGCGCTGCTGGGGCGCCGGCACCAGCAACACCGGTTCCAGTCCGCAGTACGGGCAGTCGATCGTGCCTTCTGGCCTCTCGGGCATCTCGCAGGTCGCTGCCGGGTCCTTGCACACCATCGCGCTGCGATCGAATGGAACGGTGGTGTGCTGGGGTGCGGGCACCTCGAACACTGGACGCAATCCAGATCAGGGCCAGTCGATCGTGCCGACGGGCCTGGTCGACATCACGCAGGTTGCCGGCGGCGGATTTCACACCGTCGCGCTGAAGCGGGATGGCGGAGTGGTGGTCTGGGGATCCAACTCCAACGGGCAGCGCACGGTTCCCTCCTCGCTCGGCGGCGTGAAGCAGGTCGCCGCGGGCAACGTGCACACGATCGCCCTCAAGCAGGACGGTTCGGTCGTGTGCTTCGGTGCGGGCACGACCTACGGAACCTTCAGCCCCAACTACGGACAATCCGCCGTGCCCTCGGGTCTCTCGGGCGTGACACAGGTCGGCGCCGGCGTGATGCACACGGTGGTTGTGAGGTCGGATGGTCAGGCGCAGGGCTGGGGCTATGACAGCAACGGGCAGGCAACGCCGCCCATGTTCCTCCAGGGCGTGACGCAGCTCGCCTGTGGGGCGCAGCATGCGCTGGCGCTGAAGAGCGATGGACTGCTGTCGGCCTGGGGCGACAACAGCAACGGCCAGTGCAGTTTCGGGCTCGCCCTGACTGGCTACACCGTGCAGCAGGTGGCCGCTGGCGACGATCACTCGCTGGTGCTCGTGAACGGCGGTCGCGTGATGGGCATGGGCGCGAACAGCTACGGCCAGTGCCTTGGAACCGACGTGTCCGGCTTCGCCAACTACAGCACGCCGGCGGGGCAGTTGGTGCAGTTGCTGGGCATCGAACTGAGTGGCATCACGCACATCGCCGGTGGGCGGACACATTCGCTGGCGGTGCGCAGCACGGGCACGGTGGCTGCTTGGGGCGACAATGCGTACAAGCAGTGCACGGTCACGGGTGGACTCAGCGGCGTCACCAAGGTGGCGGCGGGTGGCGTGCACAGTCTGGCGCTTCGCAGTGTGGGAACGGTCGTTGCGTGGGGTGCGACAAGTTCAAGCACCTTCGATCCCAACCTGAACTATGGACAGATCACCGTACCGGGCACACTGTCCAGCGTCACCCAGATCGCCGCGGGTCGCTACCACAGCATGGCGCTCAAGAGCAACGGCACGGTGGTGTGCTGGGGTGCGGGAACCACGAACACCGGCGCGGATCCGGCTTATGGCCAGTCGATCGTTCCGAACGGACTCTCGTCCGTCTCGGCCATCGCGGCAGGGTTGTGGCACTCGGTCGCGCTGCGCTCCGATGGAACCGTGGTGTGCTGGGGTGCGGGCACATCCGATCTTTCCTACGACCCCATGCGAGGCCAGTGCATCGTGCCCACGGGGCTCACGGGCGTCACGCAGATCGCTGCGGGTGGCGTCAACACCATGGCCGTGCTCAACGGCACGCTCAGTGGCTGCGCAAGCAGCACGGGTGCGGGTTCAGCCACGCTGAACGTGAGCGGCACGCGGTGGCAGGACGTGAATGCGTGGCGGTGGGCCACCACCGGGCCGCGCGTTCCCGGTGCGCAGTCGGCGGTCGACCTGGGTCTCTATGGCGCCGTGGGCAGCGAGTGCAACGCCACAGCCGGCACCTTCACGATGCGCGCCGGCAACAGCCTGCTCATCACTTCCACCGCGGCGGCCACGGGCACCGACAACTCGATCCGCGTCACCACCAACGCCAACCTGAGTGGAAGCATCTGGCTGCTTGGCGCGCCCGGAGGCGCCAGCGAGTTGCCTGCGAATCTCGATGTGCCGGTGCTGAGTTGCGCCACGGTCAGCGGCAATTTCGAACTGATCCAGACCGAGGTGCCGCCACCGAAGGGCAAGTTCCTCACGGTGGTGCCGGAGAGCGTCGGAGGCCGAACGGTTTTCTCGATGCGGCTGCTCGACCTGCCGACGGGTGGCGATCTGGCGTCAACCGGCACCGGCAACTATTCGGGAACGGCGGTCGCCGCCGAAACCATCGACATCAACCGCGATGGCTTCGACGACCTTGCGCTCGCCATCACGTTTGGAGGTGCTCAGAACGGCCTCCTGCAGATCCTCCTGAACGACGGTGCGGGAAACCTTGGCGGCACCAGCCTGCTCACCAGCATTCCTCCGGTGCCTACCTGCCTGGCGGTGGGAGATGTGGACGCGGATGGCATGCGTGACGTGGTGGTTGGCGTCGCCGGAAGCGCTCCGGCGGTGCGCGTGTATCGCAACCTTGGCGGAAGCCTGGCGGCTTCGACGGTGATCACCAACCTCAACGGTTCTCCTACCGCCATCGCGGTGCTGGAGTCATCGGCCGCCCACCTGATGCCCTCGGGCAACTCGATCGGCGTCGGAACCAGCGGCGGCAAGTTGAAGACCTACAGCTCCAACGGCACGCTGACGCAGGAGCAGACATTGGCCGGTACCCCGACCACGGTGAAAGGTGGTGACACGAGCGGCAGCGGCAGCACGGACATCGTGACGGGTGGAACCACGTCCGCAACCATCGCGCTGCTTCCCCCCGCGGAAACCGGATTCGTGCAGGTGCTCCGTCGCAACAGCAGTGGCGTGTACGTGGTGACGCAGTCGTTTGGCCTGACGGCGAAGCCGGTCGCCATGGACGTGGCCGATCTCGATGGTGATGGCCTCGATGACATCGTCACCGCGAACGCCGAGCCCGTGGCGTCGGCGACGGGCAGTGCATTGCCGGTGCTCAGCATCTTCCGCAATGTGGCCGGCGCATTCAGCGGCGGCGTTCCGTACCAGCCTGCCGGCGCGAGCAGCGGCCTTTCCGTGAGCCTGATCGACATCGACAACGACGGTGACCGCGACATCGTGGGCGTGTACCGCAAGGTGAGCACCGCCACCGAGGCCGCGCTGCTTCGCGTTGACACGCTGGGTGCTGGCACGCCGATCAGCATCGGACAGTCCACCGTGCTGGATGCCAGCGATCCGGTGCTGTCCGCTCGCGGCGATCTCGACGGTGCGGCGGGCGAGGACGTGTTCCTGGTGAACCAGCCCGTGGTGCGCGGTCTGGTCGCTGGCACGCAGCAGGTTCGTCCATACATCGCGACAGGCGGCGCGGTCCAGGGCGACCTCGACGGGGATGGCCGCGTGACGACCGCGGACATCGCGCTGCTGCTGCTCGAATTCGGTCCATGTGCAGGAGCCTGCCCAGCGGACCTCGATGGAGACGGGTTTGTCACCACCGGCGACATCGCCTTCATGCTGCT
>RFQW01000100.1 GCA_009924765.1 Planctomycetota bacterium
GGAAGCCGGAGAATTCTGTCCCGGCGCCGAGGATCCGCTTTCCAACACCGGCCACGCCAGACGCGCCTGATTCCATTCCATGCGGGCATTTTCGATCGCCGCCAGGGCTCGGGCCAATTCGGTCTCCCAGGTGGTGTCGGTCCAGGTTTGTTCATTGAGGCCCTGGACGTTGGTCAGCGCCCCGCGCAATCCATCCAAGGTCCGCCCCATTTGGACGGCATCCCGGCGGAGGTTCATCTCGGCCTGCTCGAGCAGCGCGAAGCGCTTCGACGGATCCAGTTCCATCGCCGCGCGGTCAAGCAGCGCGTCGTAGTCGGGGTTGGCGTACTTGCGGTCGTTGTTGCCGTCGTCGCTGCGCGCCAGATCCAGCCACGTGGTGGGATCGCCGTAGTCGCCGTACCAGCCGCCGCGCGCGATCATGAAGTCGCCGCGCTTCAGCGCATCCTTGAAGCCGTGCTGGTCGCGGCTTCGCACCGAGCACTGCACGCCAAGCGCGCGCTGCCACATGTCCGCCATCGCCGAGGCCATGTCGCGATAGCGCGGGCTGTTGGCCGAATACATGATCTCCACCGTCGGGAACGCCTCGCCCTGCGCGTTGCGGAGCTCGCCGTCGCGCATGGTCCAGCCCGCTTCGGCCATCTCGCGCTGCGCGCGCGCCGGATCGAACGGCAGTCCCGCGGGCGAGTGGTAGTTCGCGAACGCGCCCGGCGGCACCAGCGTGGTGGCCACGCGCTCGCCGAGTCGCGTGATGCGATCCACTAGCGCCTGCTTGTCCACCGCCAGCGCGAAGGCGCGCCGCACGCCCGCGGCGCTGAACGGATTGGGTCGCCCGTCCGACAGGGTCGGCCTGCAGTTGAAGCTGAAGAAGTCGGTGCCGAAGGCATCCAGCACATGCAGGTTGTCGCGCGTGCCGGCGCGCACCTGCTCGAACATGTCGCCGCGGTATTCGACCAGCGTGTCGGTGACCCAGTCCACCGCGCCGTTCTCGAACGCCAGCACCGCGGTGTTCGGATCCTCGACGGGAATGCTCTCGATGGAGGCGCTCGGCACATGCGCCGCATCGCGGTAGTGGGGGTTGCGCTCGAAGCGCATCGAGCGATTGGGTCGCCAGGCGGTCAGGCGAAAGGGGCCGTTGCCAACCAGCACGCCGCCCTTGGTCCAGCCGGCGTCGCGACGCACCATGCCGGTGCCCGGATCGATGGTGCCGAAGCGCTGCACCAGCTTCTGTGGAACCGGAAACATGGCGGGAAACGCGCACAGATCCAGCCAGTACGCGACGGGGCGCTCCAGTTCCACCACCAGCGTTCGGTCATCGGGCGTGCGCAGCCCAACATCTTCGGCGAAGCGCTGCGTGGTCTCCTTCCACAGCGCATCGGCGGCGGCCTGACCGCGCGGACCCTTCGCGAACGACTCCAGCGCCTTGGCACGCCACGCGAAGAACGCGCGTGCACCACGGATGTTCATGGGGTAGCCCGCGTAGTCGGCGGCCAGATCGGGCAGCAGCGCGCGTTGCCACGCGAACACGAAGTCCCGGCTCGTGAGCGGTGATCCATCGCTCCATCGCAGGTCGGGCCGCAGGTGAAAGGTCCACGTGCGGCCGTCCTCGCTGCGCTCCCAGCTTTCGGCGGCGGCGGGCACCACCTCGCCGGTCACGCCGTCGATCTGGGTCAGGCCCTCGAACAGCGCGCGCGCCGTGCGCACATCATGCTGATAGGACAGGCGCTGCGGATCCAGCGTGAAGGTCTCGGCGGAGTTGGCGAACACCACATCGGCGCGCGGCGGCGCGTGATCCCACCACAACGCCCCGAGCATCAGCGCGATCAGCAGCAGGATGGGTGTGAGCAGGCGCACGGGTGGCGGGCCTGCCGCGGGTCAGCCCTTCTTGGGGCTGGGCACGAGGATCGACTGGATCACGTTGGCCAGGTTGGTCACGGCGGTGTGCTGCGATGCAAGCGGCTCGCCCGTCGGTGCCGGTGACTTGGCGATGCGGGTGAGCAGATTGTCGGCCTGTCCGACCTTCAGCGCGTCGGCCAGCTGCTTGCGCTCCTGCTCCGACATCTTCAGCACCTGGTCGCGCAGCGAAACAAGGGCGCGCATCAGGGCGCCGGTCATCGCCTTGTCGTCCTTGTCGACGCGATCCTGCACGGCATCCAGCCCGCGCACCATTTCGCCGCGCACGTTCGCGGCTTCGGCGGCCAGCTTGGCGCGAACGGCCTCGGCCGCCATCTTCGACAGGCAGTCGAAATCCTCGGCGGCCGCGGCCCACGAGGTTTCGGTGTCCAGTGCATCGCGCACCCGGCGGGCCATGGTGCCCAGCTGCTCCGGCTGCACCGCGCGGCGCGTGATCATGGTTGGCAGCATGCTTGCCGCCTGAATGCGCACGCGCTCGTCAGGCTGGGTGGCGACGCTCGCCTGCGCCAGCACCAGGTTGAACGCTTCCGGCGAGCGGATCTGTCGCAGCACCAGCAGCGCGTTCGTGATGCGGAACGCGTCCTTGCCATCCACGATCGACGCCACCTTGGGCTTGGCTGCGGACAGGAACGCCTGCTGGAACACGGGCGTCACCTCGGTCTTGCCGAGCATGGACACCAGCGTCGTGCGCGCATCCTTCACGCCTTCGGCATCGGCCTCGGCGATCTGCTTGAACTGGTACGACACATAGGCGTCGAGCACCTGCTGCGTGGAGGCATCCGGCGCCGCCGACATGGACAGCATCTTCAGCGAGGGAGCCGGCGGCGGCGTGGCGGTGTCGGCCCGGAAGGCGAACATGGACGCGGCCAAGGCGAGGATCAGCAGGCGAATGGGCATTGAACCGAGCACGCTACCTGTTCGGCGTTGCAAGTGTCAATGCCGCGGCGGCTACACTTGCTCCACGATGCCTGTCGCCGCAGCCCTTCTGGTCACCACGCTTGCCCTGGGCACCGATGCATTGGTCGGGTCGATCTGGAGGCCCGCAGTCGTCTCAGCGTGGCCTGGAGTCGTGCCGCCATCGGCCTGATCGCGGAGCCCAGCCGCCCCATCGCAGCCAGTTTCCTTGGTGCACTGGATGTGTCGCTCGCCGCGGCCGAACTGATGCCCAACAACAGTCAGGGCTGGCGCGTGGTGCAGGGCATCGCCGAGGCCACGGATGAAAGCCTTCCTGCCGGTCGGGCGGCGATGAAGACGGCGCTGGATCAGTTGGGTCGTCTGGAGCCGAACGATCAGGTGATCCGTCTCGGCAGACTGTGTGATGCTGCCGAACGCGGAACGGCTTCGGACGAGCGCGTTGCGGCCTTCGACAAGTTGCTGCAGCCATCCGCTCGCCAGCGCATCGGCAACGCCATCGCCTCGCGACTCGCCTTCGAGCTTTCGCTGCTGTGCAAGCGGCGCGGTGACATGGAGGGTTGGACGCGTTGGCTGAAGGAATCGGTGCAGCTTGATGCCAGCTTCCCGTCGGCCACGCAGGCGCTGGCCGGCTACGAGGTGGGCTCGGGCGACGGTCTGGACAAGGTCTCCGCCGCGCTGGTCACGGCCATTGCGGCCGATCCGGGCAACACGGGCAGCCTGAACGCGCTGGCCCGCATCTGCCTGCACGAAGGCCTGTATTCCGACGCGGAGCGTCTGCTGGATCTGGCGATCCGGATCGCGTCGTTCGATCTCGACTACATGCTGGTGGACGATCTCATCGCCGACCGCATGGTGGCACTGTGGGGCATGGGCCGACACGAGGACGCCAACAAGATCGCGCAGGAGCGGCAGTCCGAAGTGAACGCGCTGCTGCGCCGCCGCATGGGTGATGCAACGGCCACGGACAAGCGCGAGGACGAGTCGGGGCCTCGCGTCACGCTGCCCTCCGCACTGGCCTGCGTGCGCGCGGCGGTGTGCCGCAGCGGATCGCTTCCGAATGCGGAGGCCACGCTGCGGGATGCGCTGGCGAGCCTGGACAACGAGGTGAAGCAGGCCGGTGACGACACAGCGGCGGCCGCGGCGGTGAAGCTTCGCAAGGCGTGGATGCAGGTGACCATCGGTGATCCGGAGGAGGTGCAGCCGCTGCTTGATGAAGCGGATCGCGCCGCGCCGCTGAGCGATGCCGCCAAGGCGCGCTTCGCCGGTTGGCTGAAGATCCGCCGCAACCAGCCCGACAAGGCGCTGGCCGATCTGCAGCCCATCGCGGAGTCCGACGCCGGTGCCAAGGTCGGCGTCGGCATGGCGCTGATGGCGATGGGGCGAACCAAGGATGCGGCGTCCACGCAGCTTGCGGTGGCGCGCGCCAACCGCGAGAACGCCGTGGGCGTGTACGCCGCCGACCGACTGTTCGATCTGGTGAAGGCGCGTCCCGGTCCGACCAACGAATCGAAGGCGGTGCAGGAGGCGGTGGCACGCATGCCAAAGCCGGTGTGGGATCTGGCGCGCGATCAGGCGCAGGCCATCGCCTGCATGGCCACCTTCGGATTGCCGCAGACCGCGTTCGACTCGGTGCCGCTGACCGTGACCGTGCAGAACCGTTCGGGTCTGCCGTTGGCGATCGACTCCGGCGGCCCGATCGAGTCACGCGCGGCCTTGCTGCTCGAGGCTTCGGTGATCGGCAAGCGACCGCTGTCGTTGCCGCCATGGATCTTCCCCATCAACCGCCAGCTGGAGCTGAAGCCGCTCGAAACCCTCTCCTTCGACCTGGACATGGCGCGCACGCCGCTGGCGGATGTGCTGCTGGGCGATCCGCTGTCGGGCGCGCTGATCAGCACGCGCATGGTCACCAACTTCCGTCTGACCGCCGATCGTGTGCAGGCGGGCTTCCTCGGCAACATCGGCGATTCGGGCGTGCTGCGCATCCCGGCGGTTCGCGTGAACGCCGGTTGGCGCGAGGATGCGCTGAGCGAGATCCGTCATCCGGACCGCAGCGAGGATCTGGTGAAGCTGGTCACGCTCGCGTACGACCTCGCCAACCGTTCCGCGACGGATGCCACGGTCGACAACGATCCGGCCTGGAAGGACATCAATGACGCGTGGATGCGCCTGCCACCGGCGGCGCAGGCGTGGACACTGATGGTGCTGCCGCGCAGCAAGCTGGTGCAGATGGCCACGCTGCTGGAGGCGGCTCGAAGCAGCACCGAAGAGACGGTGCGCATGAGCTACCTGCTTCGCTGGGTGGACACGCCCGACGATGTCACGCTGGCGGCGGCCATTCGATCGGGTGGTCGACTGGCGACGACGGCCGAGAGCGTGAAGGCGCTCCTGCAATCCAAGGCGCGCGATGCGGCGGACGTGAATCAGTCGCTCGAGGATGCGGGCGTGTTCGGCACCGGCTCATCGGCACCGCGCTGAGGCGCAAGCGATCCGATCTGCAGGGAAATGCCCGAGGCGAACGATTCGTTCGGCGCGACGCGTCGCGTCCGCATGGCACGATGCAGGGTCCGCACAAGCGCGGGCGCGGCGGCAAGGCCGGCGGGCACGAACACCAGCAGTTCCACGGCGCGATTCACCAGTTCCGCAGCGAGTGCATCGGGTGTGGCGATGCCGGCCACGGTGGGGGCCAGCAGGCCGGTGACCCATTCGCGGATGCCAAGCCCGTTGCCGACCATCGGCACGCAGTTGGCGGCGTTCGCGGCGCAGCCGAACACCAGCGCCGACAGCGGATCGATCGGTCGACCGATCAGCGCGAAGGCCGCGAAGATGCGAAGCGCGCTCAACAGCACCTCGATGAACCGAACCGCGAAGGCGCGCAGCATGGGCGATGCGCCGCGCGCGGACTGGGCGAGCGCGGGCAGCAGCAGAAGGATGGAGGCCGGCGCGGCAAGCCATGAAAGTCGGCCCGCGTGCACCAGCAGCAGCGCCACGCCAAGCCACAGCACCGCGCCCAGCGTGAGCAGCGTGGACTGCACCGCCAGCAGCACGCTGGCCGCCACCGGGATGCCGTGCACCTGGTGCTGATACGCCACGCGCCCCACCAGCCCGGCCTGCAATGGCAGCACGTTGCCAAGCGTGCTGGCGAAGGTGAGCGAAAGCATCTCGGCGAAGTGCACGCGTCCTTCGGGGATCACGCGGTTGGTGAGCAGCTGCAGGCTGGCGGCGGTGCAGCCGGCGGTGAGCATCACGGCGAGCGGCAGCGTGAGCGACCAGAGCGGATCGGGTTCCCGGATCGCCTGCAGGGCGGCCGCGGCGGCCTGATGATTGGCGGCCACCGACCAGATCGCCGCGGCCAGCAGTGCCGCGCCGAGCAGCAGTCGTGTCCAGCGGCGCGTGGTTGCGCTGGCCTTGCTCATGTCGATGCTGGGGGCATGATGCCTCGCGTCGGAAGGGTGCGGCCGCTGCGCAGGGTTGCTTGCAGGCGAGCCATGTTCTCGCTCTCGAATTGGCGATCATGTTCGCGATGCCACAGATGCAGCACGCA